>NZ_QESS01000005.1:67284-99480 GCF_009012935.1 Wolbachia endosymbiont of Nasonia oneida
GCTTTAGCTATTTTCAATAGAATTAAATTTATTAATATAAATAACAAATTATAGCCTTTCTTATAATAGTCCGAATGCGATAAGATATGTGTTTATGGCTATAGCAGGCCAGTAGCATATTACGGTCTGTTCGGATTATTGTAAAAAGAGCTATAATAGCAAGAATAATAATAATAACGACTCAGGAGAATTGCTTAAAGAAATTGTTACAGGAAAATTAACAGAGGCTAAAATGAAATGTTTTTCAAATAAGATTCAAGAGTTACAACTGACACCAAGTATAAGAGATAAATTTTTATCTCTAGATCAGAAAATGTGTAGCCGAATTCCAGGGAAAGAAAATATGTACGAACTCAGTACTAACAAGGTAAGCAGACCTAATTCCTCGATGAGTTACACTAATACTGCAAGCATACATTCATTGAACAGTCGGAAAGCAAGTTAGAGTAGGCTCTTAACATAAAGCACCAGCTCCTCTTTTGTTAAAGTGTAGGAGCTATCTTCCCAATGTTGTTTTAGCAACTCCAAGCTCCTACCTAAATTTTTTCCTGGCTGGTGACCTATACTTATTAAATCATCGCCAGATAAAGGAAATTTTGGAATATTGAATGTATTAGCAAATGAAATGTATTTATCAACATTTTCTCCAGACTCAACACCACAAATTTTCACTAAATCACAATATAGTTCTCTACCAAACAAAGATATGTATTTTTTTTGCTCTTTTTCTGAAAGTTCTGTTTTGATATCGTTGGATAGTAAAAATAGCAGCTTTTTCTTTTGCTTGTTCGAAAGACGTAAAAATTTGCTTACATATTCTCCAAGACTTAGCCTGTCATTTTTTTTAGTAGTCCTAAGAAGTAACGCTAATTTTACTAGTGCATCAGTGCCAAAAAGAAGTGACGAAGACAGAATTTCGCATTTTACTTCTTTTGGGATAATTTTTTGTAACACATCAGATTCTTGCATGCTCTTAAGTGTTGGAAAAGGATCATTGCACTCCAGCAATTTAAGTATTTCATCTCTTATTCTCTCTCCAGAGAGGTTTTGGATCATATGCGAATGCTTTTTGCATACGTTTAGTATTTCATCACTCAAATCTCCGACACATATTTTTGCATGAAAACGAAATGCTCTTAAAATACGTAGATAGTCTTCTTTAATTCTATCTTCAGCGTTGCCTATAAAGTTTAACCTTCGCGCTTTTAAGTCCTCTATACCACCAAAGTAGTCATATATGTGGCCATGCTTATCTGCATACAGAGCATTAAATGTAAAGTCGCGCCTTGAAGCATCCGCTTGCCAATTATTAGTAAATTCTACTTTTGCATGCCTACCATCACATTTCACATCATGCCTTAGTGTTGTGATCTCAAAAGATCTTTGATTTAGAACCGCAGTGATAGTTCCATGTTTTAAGCCAGTTGGAATAGTTTTTATATTACGGAGTTTTAGCGCTTTAATCGTTTGATTGGGAAGCAAATTAGTAGCTAAATCGATGTCGTGGACATCACGCTGCAAAATTGAGTCTCTCACACACCCGCCGACAAGCCTAGCCTCACCACCAAATTCCTCTATGGCATCAATAATTAAACTAGTCTCATGGTCAACTTGCATTTAGGTTAGTACATACTGCAATATATGAAATGCTTGCAAAAGCCCTATATAAAAATATACAGGGCTATTAAGATTTTACAAGTTGTGGTGCTCGTTGTTGATGAAATGGTTCTGCCATCGATTCCGTACCACATCTTAGTAAACTTGAAGGGTTTTGCTGCTCTATGCGCTGCTTTATATCACTAACGCACTGCCCTACAACATCACCAATTTTTCCATCAGCATTTTCTGCCAATAACTTATCAAATCCCTTTTCAACCTCTGCTCTCTCAGAGATATCCTTTGAAAGGTTACAATACTCTAAGATCTCGTCTAACTGAAGCTTTTTTGCTAATAGGAAATCTTCTTGTTCTTGCTCTTGTTTAAGTTTGGTTTCCTCTTGCAGTTGTTTTGCTAAACTTTTGTTTATATCAAGCAATGGTTCGAAATGAGAATAGCCTTTGTTTATTATATGCACAATACTACTATCATTATAATCAACTTTATTGTATTCACCTGCACTTTTTGAACCTGAATTGTCTATTAATTCATGCAAAAACCGATCTTGTTGGGTGTCAATAGCATGCAATGGGTTACTCTCTATAACATGTAATTTTACACCATACTTTTCACAAAGTATCCTAGCTTCAACATAAGAGCTACCCCACCTACCGTTACGCATAATGTCTGCTGTATAATCATCTACAGTTTCACTACGGTGCTGGCCATTGTTATCATAACCATTGGCAATTGCATCTGTAAACCACTTTGGTGGATTCTTTTGTGCAAATTCCCTACAATCATTTCTTAATTTTTCGGCAGTAACTTGCTCTCCTGTCTGTTGTTCTAGACTTTGCCTGAACGAGTCAAAAAAACAGCTTCCATTACCAATTGCTTGTCCTACATAGAAATTGTCAGGGTAAGAACTACTACTTAAAGAAGTTACTTCACTCTCAACATCAAGGAAATCACTTGGTAGTTTCCGTTCCTCAGCTGTAGTCATAGTTTTTACCTTAATTTAAGCTATATGTTACTATACCAACAAAATTATTAATAAGCAACTAATTAAGTATAGCAGAAATTTTTAAATTATGCAATAGTTATAACTTTAAATAGCAAATATGAGCTTTAACTGTGGTATAGTTGGGTTACCAAACATAGGAAAATCAACCTTATTTAATGCGCTTACAGAGTCAAGTGCAGCCGAAGCTGCAAATTATCCTTTTTGCACAATTGAGCCAAATATAGGCAAGATTTCGATAAAAGATCAGCGTTTGAAACAAATCGCAGCAATTGCCGGTTCAGAGAAGATAATTTATAATCAATTAGAAGTTGTAGATATTGCAGGCCTGGTAAAGGGTGCGAGCAAAGGTGAAGGGCTCGGCAATAAATTTTTAAGCCATATCAGAGAAGTTGATGCTATCGTTCATCTGCTCAGGTGCTTTACGGATGACGATATCAGCCATGTACACAGTAAAATAGATCCAATATCAGATGCTGAAGTGGTAGAAATGGAATTAATCCTAGCTGATATTGATAGCATAGAAAAAAGGCTTCCTCAATTGGAAAAGAAAGCAAAGCAAGGTGATAAAGAGCTAAAGAGACAACTTGAATTAATGCAAGAGGTACTGGCTACTTTAAAATTAGGTAAACCTGCAAGAAGTTTGGAGAATATCGATGAAGATGAGATGAAGTCGCTTCAATTGCTGACAACAAAGCCCGTTATGTACGTTTGCAATGTTGAAGATACAAATGTTATAACTGGCAATGAATTATCTAAAAAGGTAGAGAGAATGGCGGAGGAAAATAAAAGTAAATTTTATTGTATTTCAGCAAAACTCGAAGCAGATATTGCAAATCTTGATAGTGAAGAGGAAAAACAGAGTTTTTTATCAGAATTTGGCTTACAAGAATCAGGCCTTGATGGAGTAGCGCGTATTATGTATGAAGTGCTGAGTATGATAACTTTCTTTACTGTGGGCCCCAAAGAAGCACGGGCATGGCCAGTAAAAATAGGGTCAACAGCTGACAAAGCTGCAGGTGTAATCCACACTGATTTTGAGAAAGGCTTCATAAAAGCAGAAACCATAAGCTTTGCAGACTACATAAAGTATGGAAGTGAACCGGCTTGTAAAGACGCAGGAAAAATTCGCTTTGAAGGCAGAGATTACATCGTGCAAGATGGTGATATAATGCACTTTAGGTTTAATGTGTAGTAATTTATCCTTTCTATTGGTTTTTTATCTAAGGCATTTTTTACTGTAGATTAATCATTTGATTATAGTATCATTTTAATTAAGCTTATGCTTGGGATATTTATGAAAAATATTTTATATTTTATATTATTAGCTGTTGTATTCGGATCACTGAGCCTATTTGCTGTAGAGCAATTTGAAGAAAAGAAAATTGAATCAGTTCATAAAAACGAAAATGTAGGTGTAAGGAAGCAAGATAGCACAAATCAAAAAGATGAGTTAAAAAGCAACGTCGATGCTAAACAAACACAAGAGGCTGAGAGCAAAAGATTAGACGACACTACCGATAAAGAGAAGCTGCAACACAACGAGAATAAAGCTTCCGTGGTTGAAAAAACTACAAGTGAAGGTGAAAGGATTGATAAAGGTTTGCCAAATGACCAGCTAGAAGGAAGCACAGACAAATTTGCTCAAAATTTACCAAATGTGGCCAATAAAGAAGTGAATAAAGATTTGAAACCAGAGCCTTTGCCTTTAAGTGCTGATTTAAATGAGAATACAGCTAACCCGCAAAAAAATCTACAAGCTGATCAGAAGATTGATATAAAAGATAATGAACTTTCAAAAAGTGATGCGAGTCAATTATTAGAGGAAAAAAAAGAAAAAGTAGAGAGTCAGTTTGAAGAAAAAAAAGTGAAAGAAACAAACAGTAATTCCAAGGACCGCAATAGAGTAAAACCTATAACTAAAAAAGATGAAAGTGAAAAGAAAAATTTACAAAAATGGACAAAGCTAAACAGAGAACCAATAAAAGAATGGGGTCATAAAGATATACAAAGCAAGTCAATATATAAACGACAATATGATAGCCTTAATGAGCATCTTCCTACAACTGTATTTATTGATGATTACAGTAAGCAATTTTTTTACTGTATTAAGAAAAATAACTTACCTTGCTTAAGAGGAATAATAAGTAAGCTAGAAAAAATTGGATTAACAACTCAAGAGATACTAAGGTTTAGAAATAAATTGGGTGATACTCCTCTCATTTATTCAGTTAAACAAGGTGAGGTAGACATAGTGCGCTTTCTCTTATTACAAGGTGCTGATCTTAGAGTAGTTAATAATAATTTTCAATCCCCAATTGATATAGCAATCGAAAGAAAGCAGGTCAAGATAATAAATGCGATTGCCGAAATGATGCCACACCTTTTGGAGGATAGAAAAATAGACAATAAAGAAAGCTCAGCAATGTACGATTGGGCTGTGAAAACGAAAGAAAACAATGAGTCGCAGTGTGATAAGCAAGATGATTAGATTTTTGATATTAATTTTAGTTGGTCATTTATGTTATGGAAACGAAACAAATGATGAAAAAAATCAGATTAGTGATTTTTTAAACGCTCTGCATGATGTAAAATACGTATCTTACAGTAAAAAAGACTTTGCTGAATTTTTGGTGCAGTGCCACAAAGAGGGCGTGCCAGAAGATTTTAAGAAAGGTTTTGGTTCTAACTTAAATGGAGCTAATTTTAACCAACTGTACCTAAGTAAATCTGTTTTTGATGGAGTAAGTCTGATTGGTGCTGATTTTTCTAACACCGATTTATCCGACGTGTCTTTCATTGATGTTGATTTACGTGGTGCTAATTTTTCCAATGCTAATTTACATGGCATTAAAATAAAAGGTACAAATTTGAGTTTTACAAAATTTGTTTCTGCAAACTTAACAGATATCGTATTTGATCAGTCTAATGTTAGTTATGCTGATTTTATCAGTTCCGATCTCAAAAAAGTAAGTATGCACAACGTAATTGGTTTGCATACTAATTTCTCGAATGTGAAAATGAATTTCTCCAACTTATCAAACTCGAATGTTAGCCACGTAAATTTTAGTGATAGTGAAATAAACGATACTGTTATGCAGAAAAACAACCTTGATAATGCAAGTTTCTTTGGAGTGGATGCATATAAATTAAAGATACAATTTTCTTCATTAAAAAATGCTAACATATATGGTGCAGAGTTAAAAGAATCAGACTTTACAGGTAGCAATCTTTCCGATGCTTGCCTTAATTCTTCTATCATAATTAACAGTAACTTCGACGAAACTAATTTAAGCAACACACAAATTTCCTATGTGAATGACGATAATTCAAGTTTTGTTCAATCTATACTAAATGGTTCCAAGATAAAACATGCATATGTTTCTGAAGCAAATCTTCATGATGCTGATTTATCCAATATTGATTTTAGTTTTAGTGAACTGCATCAAGTTAATGTCTCTAATGCTGACATTCGTCACGGAAAGTTTCATAATACTAAAGTTGCAAATTCTAACATGAATGGCTCATTTTTTGACCATTCACTATTCACCTATGTGAAGATAGAAGATTCAGACCTTTCTACAACTTCAATGTATAAGATAAAAATCCAAGACTCTCAAGTTTATAACAGTACACTTTCTCGCCATAATATTGATTCCAGTGAAATAGAAAATTCAACATTCTTTAATTTATTAGCTGATAATTCGAGTTGGTCCAATTTAAAAGTAACTAATTCAAATTTTATTGAAAGCGATTTCAGATCTTCTTTGCTTCACGCTAATGCCTTTAGGAAAACTAGCTTTTTTCTTAGCAATTTGAGTAATTCAACAATTAGTGATATGTCTTTTCTCTCTTCAAGCATATATAAAAGTTCAGTTGTTGATGCTCACTTAACAGGTTGCAAATTTGATAATTCAATTTTGATTGACAATAAAGGACAGAAAAAACTTGCAGGTTCAGAAAATGCTATAACTTCGATTAAAGATTTGCAAGAGAAAATATCACAGGGTGAAAAATTTAATGTAAATTATTCTTACTTTGAATTTAAGGATATGAATTTAGAAAATGCCGATTTTTCTAATTCAACATTGAGTAGAGCAAAGTTTGTAAACGTTAATTTGAATAGGGCAAATTTTGAAAAGACCGATTTGCGCTATACTGTCTTTGATAACTCTTCTCTCATTGGCACCAACTTATCAAATTCTAATTTAGAAGGTTCTGGCTTTTTAAACTCTGATCCAAAAAGCACCATGTTAAAAAATGCAAAGAAAAATGACCGTAAAAAGTGAGGGCGTATTATTGGTTCTATCCTCCCCTTCTGGAGCTGGAAAAACTACTATATCAGCAAAATTACTTGAGCAATCAACTAATTTAGTTAGGTCTGTTTCTATGACTACGCGCAAGCCTCGCCCCGGCGAAATAAATGGAAAAGACTATTTTTTCGTTACCGAAGAAAAATTTCACGAGTTATGCAAAGCTGGCCAAATGCTTGAATACGCCAAAGTTTTTGAGAATTTTTATGGTATACCAAGAGATTTTATAGAGCAAAACTTAAGCAATGGAATAAGCGTTTTACTCAGCATAGACTGGCAAGGAGCATTTCACTTATTCAAGCTCATGAGAAAAAAAGTTGTAAGTGTTTTTATACTTCCCCCTTCAATGGAAGAGCTTAGGTTGCGTTTGCAAAAGCGTAATAGTGATGATGCAAGCGAAATAGAGCGCAGATTAGCCGAAGCTCAAAAAGAGATAAGCAAACGTGATAAATATGATTATGTAATAATCAATGATGATATTGATAAAAGTGTAGAAGAGATAAGCTCCATACTAAATAAAGAAAGACTTAAAAAACTAAAAGAAAAACCAAGTCTGGAAGACTGATAAAAACATCAATTTGGATATTTGCAGCTATAGTTTCTTATCCTATTTTAGCCAGTAGCACGTTTCGCAGTTTAGCTATATTTATTATTTTTTAAGATTAAATGGTTAAAATAGTAGCAACTGTTCAAGTGAGGATTTGACTATGATAACAGATTTTCTAATAGAAACTAGTTTTCTGCCTTTCCACCTATACATATACAACGTTTAGCTCAATTTAAAAGTCAAACTTCTTGGTTGTTAGTTTAGTGCTGACAACTTAAATAGCTTTTAATATTGAGGTTTTAGTATGGGTATAGATATAACTGCACTAACTACTAATGCAGATAAATTAGGTGAATGCATAGATAAAAATAAAAAGCAAGAGCAGGATAGAAAAGACGAGCAATTGTATGGCATTATAAAGAGAAAGGTAAAAAAAGAAGAACACAAGCGTGAAAAACCAAGAGGTCAAGATGGAACCCTCAAGAAGTGTAAAAGGTTATTTGAGAAAGATGCTAGTCCTGAAGTATTAACTAAATTAGAAGAATCACTTAGAGAACAAGAAAAATATTATAGGTATTATGTCCAATGCTTCCTTCCAGTGCTAGATAAAGCAATAGAACGATCGAAAAAAATATCAAATGAAACAAAAGAGCGAGTAAAGCAAGCAATTTCAGAAATTACTTATAATAGCAAATATTGTAACCAAAATGATCGTAGGGACAGTGGAATTGAAAGTGACTACAGTAGCGATGCTGGTGATGATTATGAGAAACATTCAATCAGTAACCCTAATACAGCAAATGAAGATCAAGAAGTAGAGAAAAGCAACGAAATAACAAATAGCAATGCTCTATTACTAAAAGCGATCAAAAATGGAAATAACAGGAAATTTGAAAAATATCTAAAAGATTGCACGGATATTAGCAGCATAAAAGATGAAAAAGGAAATAATATTTTACACCTCATTACGTCGTTGGAAAAGAAACAGAAATGCAAGTTTCTGGGTACCCTAATAAAAACGGTCACCAAGGAAGATCTAGCACAACTCATTAATAGTGAAAATCAGACCCCTTTTCAGGTAGCACTAATTAACAAGGTAACAAAAGAAAAACATGAGTCTAATACAATTCGAAGTAACGATAACACACTTAAGTTTCTTACAAAATTGTTAGAGCATGGAGCCAGCTCTGATAATTTAGAATTATCTACAGAAGAATTACAAAACTTAAAAGAGGAGCAAAAGACATACTACCGTAATTTCTTAGAAAAATTAGCAGAGCAAGGAAAGAAATCTAAATTAAAGCCAGAAATAAGAATCAATACAGAAGCAAAAATTAAAGAAATTATACCACATACCATAAATACTCCAGATAGTAATGATAATTATCTATTACATCCAGTAATTAAAAATAGTGATAAAAAACTTTTTAAAGAACTATTGGAAAAAGGTGCGGATATTAGCCTTAAAGACACAGATGGTAACAATGCTTTACACTTGATTGTTAAACCTGAAACAAAACAAAAACTTAAACTTCTCAATATATTGCTAGAAACAGGCCAAAAAGAACAATTTATAAAAGCTGTAAATGATAAAAAAGAAGGGCAAACACCGCTCCATCAGATACTCCAGCGCATACAAGAGAAGAGTGAGAACCGATCACTTAAGAAATTTGAAAAAACTAAAAGGTATGAAACCCTAGAACTATTGCTAAAAAACGGTGCAGATATTACTGTGCAAGATAAAGATGAAAAAAATGCTCTGCACTATATTGCTTCATTCAAAGGAGAACAAAAAGTTGCATGTTTGAAGTTGACTTTAGGTAAGGATGAATTTAGTAAGGCTATAAATGCTGTTAACGGGAAAGAGCAAACACCGCTCCATCAGGTACTCCAGCGCATACAAGAAAAGAGTAAAGAGCCTTCATTGAAAAATAAAATAAAAAATGTAGTAAAAAATGTAGTAAAAAAAGAATTTAAGGATACTGGCAGGTATAAAACCTTAGAGTTATTTCTACAAAATGGTGCAGATATTACTGTGCAAGATAAAGATGGAAAAAATGCTCTGCACTATATTGCTTCATTCAAAGGAGAACAAAAAGTTACATGTTTAGAGTTGATTTTAAATTCGGTGGAAAAAGAGAAATTTAGTAAAGCTGCAAACGCCGCTAACGAAAAAGAACGCACACCACTACAAGTAGCGCTAATTACTAAGACGACAAAAGATAAACATAATTTGGTCAATCCTAAGAGCCGTGATAACACGATCAAGTTCTGTGTAAAATTATTGCAAAATGGTGTTGACCCAAAGCAGTTAATACTACCCGAAAGATTATGGAGCAAAGAGTATTATAAAACTATAAAAGGAATAGAGAAATCAATGGGTAGAGCGCTTATTCCAGATGATATGAGAACTGAACTGAAGTGCAACTTTGGCAGGAAGTTAAAAGCACGCGATATTGTGAAGTACATCAATAATGTTGCTTGTAAAGCAGTGACAACGCTTGTATTTGCTGCTTTAGCCTGTGCAGCAATATTCAGTGCTTCTCAAGGAATTATTACAATTGCAACTGCCTCATCTATTATAGCAGTTATTGGAGTTTGTTATCTTATTTACTTGAATTTAGAAAATATTTATGAAGGATTTGGAAAAATTAAAGGAAAGTTTACTGAAGAAAAGCAACTTACACTTCAAGATAACGCACCAAAAAATGATACACAATGCAATAACTCTGTTAAAGATATAGAAAATAAGTCCAACGATTTAGAAGAGCAAGAGGTGCAAAAATCATCAAATCAATCAGAGCATACTGAGAGTCCTCCAGACACTAAAATGAGTGCCATATCAATAAACTCGTTGAAAAATTGTGTAGGGATAGTGTAACTAGTAAACCCTCTTCTCTGGCGCTATGAAATCAATCTCACCGCTCAGAGTTTTTTCAGCCACTTTTTTATAATCAATTTTTACGTTAATTTGCCCTTTCTTTTCTTCAAGCCACGCTATAGTGTGCTTCATCCAGTTTTTGTCATCACGTTCAGGAAAGTCTTCACGAGCATGGGCACCTCTGCTTTCCTCGCGATTAGCTGCGCATTCCATGGTAATAACCGCTTGTGGGATCATGTTAGCAAGCTCCAGTGCTTCAACTAAATCACTATTCCACATCATACTGCGATCCTCAAGTGAAATATCAGGCATCATTTTTGCTACCTTTTTTATAGCTTTTTTGCCTTCTTCTAAAACTTCAGCAACACGGAACACTGATGCGTACTTTTGCATAGTGTTCTGCATTTCGCTGCGTATTTTTGCTACTTTTAGCCCACCGGAGGCAAATCGCATTTTATTAAATCTATCTACTATCCAGTCTGTGCAGTCTGAATGCAATTTTTTATGTGGTGTACCGGATTTTAGTTTCTCTCTTGCTCTGAGCGCTGCAGCTCTACCAAAAACCACAAGATCAAGAAGCGAGTTAGAACCAAGTCGATTTGCACCGTGCACAGAAACACATGCAGCTTCTCCAATTGCAAATAGTCCATCTACCACTTCTTCCTTACCTTGCTTCAGCGTGATCACTTCTCCATAATAATTGGTTGGAATGCCACCCATGTTATAGTGAACAGTCGGAATGACCGGTATTGGATCTTTAGTGACATCAACTCCAGCAAAAGTTCTTGCGGTTTCGCTGATGCCCGGCAATCTGAGTTTTATTACTTCCGGATCAAGATGCGCTATAGTTAAATACATATGATCTTTTTTTGGTCCAACCCCCCTTCCCTCTCTAATTTCAATTGTTATTGCGCGACTTACCACATCACGGGAAGCTAAATCTCTTGCTTTTGGTGCGTAACGTTCCATAAACTTCTCGCCCTGAGAATTAACGAGGTACCCCCCTTCACCACGGCATCCTTCTGTCATCAGGCACCCTGAGCCATATATTCCTGTTGGATGAAATTGTACAAATTCCATATCTTCAAGTGGTAATCCAGCCCTTACCACCATGCCGTTACCATCACCTGTGCAGGTATGCGCACTTGTTGCAGAGAAATAAACACGTCCATATCCACCTGTTGCTAGCACCACCCTATGCGCGCGAAATCTATGTAATGTACCGTCGCATAGCGACCAAGCAAGAACTCCGCAGCATGTTTCGCTATCCATAATTAAATCAATCACAAAGTATTCAACAAAAAATTCAGCGTTGAATTTAAGACACTGCTGATATAGAGTGTGAAGGATTGCGTGCCCAGTCTTATCTGCTGCCGCACAAGTGCGCTGCGCTGATTTTCCTTTACCAAAGTGAGTTGTCATTCCACCAAAGGAACGCTGGTATATTTTGCCATCTTCTGTACGAGAAAAAGGTACGCCAAAATTTTCAAGTTCAATAACAGCTTTAGCAGCGTTTTTACACATATATTCTATTGCATCTTGATCACCAAGCCAGTCTGAACCTTTTATTGTGTCATATGCATGCCAGCGCCAATCGTCTTCACCGATATTACCTAAAGCTGCACTAATTCCGCCTTGTGCTGCAACTGTATGACTTCGTGTAGGGAAAATTTTAGAAATGCAGGCAACTGAAAAATTAGTTGCAGCCATCCCAAGCGTTGCTCTGAGCCCTGCTCCACCTGCACCTACTACTACCACGTCATACTCATGTTCTATGATCTCATACGCTGACTTATCCATATTTACTTATTTTATCATTACAGGCTTATGATATCACAGAAGTAGAAAAAATCTATACAAGTTTTCTATAGTTAAGACGTCATGCCGCTGCGGCGCTAACAAGTAGCGGGATGACGGTTGTCGGGGTGTCATGAAAGTAGCTGACACTTGGGGTCTATGTTTTTTCTGGTCACACGTACAGCTGTACGAACATTGTGCTACTAGTAGGGTGTCATGCCAGTGCTTGACACTGGCATCCAGGAATTTTATTAAGTTGGTGAGTATAAAAGTAGCTGTTTTATGTTAAAATACGACGTTTTCGATGAGATTATATGGAAAACTGGATTCCAGTGTCAAGCACTGGCATGACATCACAGAGGCACTGGAATGACACCTCTCTTGGGCTCTTTTAGCTATAAACATTAAGAAATTTACCAAACGAAAAAAAAGGCAAAAGAAGCCCCGTGGTTATTATCCGCTTTAAAATATTGGCGTTTTTTATGTTTTAAACGCTTGACAAGCGAAATTCAGCTGCTTTTAATTGCAACTAACCTACGCTGCAAATGTTTAAGAAATTTACCAAGCAGAAAAAAAGACAAAGAATCCCCGAGTTAGCTAGTCTTTTACTATCTTTGTCGAGTATTGGCATTTTTTGATGTCTTGTAACGCTTTGTAAGCGCGTTCAGCTTATTTAGATAAAAATCTAGATGTAGATGAAGTTTTGTAAAGACATACAGTATCTATATACTGCAAAAAATTAAACATAAGACGCCGATACATTAAGTAATCCTTACCTTTTAATCTGCAGATTGGCGAAAGCAAATACAATAGCTTCACTGCCATGATAAAGGGGCTGGCAAAGCTTGTCAAGAAATTTTCTTATTTCATTTAAATTGCTTGTAACCTTCTTATACACTCATCTTTACCAAGAATCACCATGATATCAATGATTCCAGGTGCATCCATTACTCCAGTTATAGGGGCGCGTAATGAGTGGTATACATCGCTTATTTTCATATCGTGCAATTTTGCACATTCCTTGATCTGAGAAGATAAAAAACCCTTATTCCAATTTTCATCACCGATCTTTGACAGAAATGACGCGAGTAACTTGATTATATCGAGGTTAGATTTGACAATTTGCTCAGCCTCTTCACTTAAATCAAGTGGCGGATCTTGAATATAAAATTTTGCTAAATCCAATAATTCGGTCAGGTAGTTTGCTCTTTTTTTTAGCTCTGTCAGTCCCTGCAGTAAATAGCCCTTTTTTTTGTCAGTTAGAGTATTTTCTCTAAGCATTAGAGTCAGAATATCTTCATTGCTCATATTACTAATATAGTGGTTATTCAAATGCTCCAGTTTTTTGAAATCGAGCCGTGCAGGTGAACGACCAATACTTTCTAAATTAAACCACTCTATTGCTTGCTCATCGCTAATAATCTCATCGTTGCCGTGACTCCAGCCAAGTCTCAGCAAGTAATTACGCATCGCTTTTGGCAATATTCCCATCTTTTCATAATCGCAAACGCTTGTGGCACCATGCCTTTTGGATAGCTTATTCCCATCTTCCCCATGGATAAGCGGCACATGTGCAAAGCGTGGAATGTCAAAATCAAGAGCCTGGTATATTAGCAGATGTTTAAAGGTATTAGTGAGATGGTCAGAACCGCGTATTATATCAGTTATTCCAGCATCATGATCGTCAATTACGACAGCAAAAATATATGTTGGAGTGTTGTCAGAGCGTAAGATCACTATATCATCAAGCTGGTTGCTATTTACTTTGATTTGGCCGTATATTTTATCATCAATAACGATCTCTTGCGAATCTGGCACTTTAAAGCGGACAACTGACCTCACACCCGATGTCATTCCAGCGCGTGACCACATATTTTTCCAGTGTCGGCTACTTGGATGACAAGAAGGAGGTTTTGTAGTACATTTATGCTTGTATATCTTGCCCTCTTCTCTTGCTTTTATTTTCTTTTCTGCAACTTCATCCTCAGGGCAATAACAGTGATACGCCCTACCCTTCTCAACTAAAAGGTTTGCTACTTCTTTATGCCGCTCTATTCTTTTTGACTGATATACTATTTCCCCATCATAGCTCACACCGAGCCATCTTAGCCCTTCTATAATTACATCAATTGCTTCTTTCGTTGAACGTTTTCTGTCGGTGTCTTCAATTCTCAGCAAAAACCTGCCACCATGATGCTTTGCATAGAGCCAATTGAATAAAGCAGTACGAGCTCCTCCAATGTGCAAAAATCCTGTTGGTGATGGAGCAAATCTCGTGACTATACCTGGCATATTTGTCTGTTACAGTAATGTAAATGATGATAGCTAAAATTTATGTTTGTAACAATTTAGAATTTATTTGTTCTGAGAGATAAAATTTTATTTATTTTTCATAAATTGTGTTGTATAATTTAGTATTGGTTGAATATAGCGAGGTGAGTTATGGATGGACTTGTAGATATAGCAAAATTGCTTTCAGATGTAGATATAGCAAAATTGCTTTCAGATAATGAAGCTAATATCAATTGGCGTTACACCGGCCCTTTTGATAAAACAAAACAAAGAATTAGGGGAGATAATCTCCTGCATTTAGCTGCAAAAACAGGAAAGGTTGATAAGTTTTTATCTATTTTCAAGAAAAGTGTTGAAAGTAATGTTCATTTGTTAGAGTACAATAAAGATCATGAAAATCCATTTCATATAGCAGCAGAAGTGGGGATATTACCAAGTGTAGTAAAAGGAATATTCAAGCATTTGGAGTCTGAAAAAACTAACCCAAATTGTGATCCGAAAAAATTAGAAAATGTCAAGAATTATGTTAAAGAGGCATTGTGCAATAGATGTGCGCTAGATCAATCTAAAAAGACTCCTCTTGACTGGGTTAGTAAGACAGTCAAAAAAGAAATAAAAGAAATCGCAGGCATAAAAGACAGCTTCATATGTAACCGGAAGTTTCACCTGTGCTTATACATAATAGGAGCTATAGCGTGTATTGCTGCTTTATGTTTGTCTTTATACTTTTTATTTTTAGTTTCTCAATCTATGGCACTGACTACGATGGCTGGGATAATTTCTGGCGGGGCTGCGTATCTGTCAGGCAAAGTGTGTAGTGAGATACATGACTTGCATGACATGAGCACTCCAGTGGAAACTTTTAGTAGTACAGATCTTGCAATGGTGGCTGTCTGATATATAACAAAAAGTTGCAGGCAATGATATAGAAATTTACTTTCTCAACTTAAGAAAGTATACTCATACGATGACGGAAAAGAAGTACAGTAAGATTTTAATAGCAAACAGAGGAGAGATTGCCTGCAGGATTATCAGAACTGCTCGTAGGATGGGTATATCTTGTGTGTGCATATACTCGGATGCAGATGTAAATTCTGTGCATGTAAGACAAGCAGATGAGTCAAGATATATCGGCCCTTCGCCATCTTGCCTCAGTTACTTAAACATTGAAAAAATATGTGAAGTAGCAGTTGAAACAGGTGCTGAGGCGGTTCATCCTGGCTATGGTTTTTTAGCAGAAAATCCAGATTTTCCACGTGCTCTTCAAAAACATAATATAGACTTCATCGGCCCCAGTGCAGAAACAATAGAAGTTACAGCCAACAAAATAACAGCAAAAGAAGCGGCAAAAAAAGCTGGAGTGAATGTAGTGCCAGGATATATGGGTAAGATTAGCGACGCTGCCCACGCAGCTCAAGTTGCTGAAGAAATTGGCTTTCCGGTTATGCTTAAAGCTGCATCAGGCGGTGGTGGCAAAGGAATGCGAATTGTAAACTCCAAAAAAGAAATTGAACTAGCATTTACATCAGCCACAAATGAAGCAGAGAAAAGTTTTAAGGATGGCAGTATCTTTATAGAGAAATATATAGAGTTACCAAGACATATTGAAATACAAATCATAGCAGATAAATATGGCAATATAGTTTGTCTTGGAGAAAGAGAATGCTCGATACAAAGGAATAATCAGAAAATAATAGAAGAAACGCCAAGTCCATTCATTAGTGAAGAAGTAAGACAAAAAATGTATGTTCAATGTGTTTCTCTGGCAAAGCAAGTTGGCTATTTTTCAGCAGGCACTGTTGAGTTTGTTGTAGATAAAGACCAAAACTTCTATTTTCTTGAGGTAAATACGAGATTGCAAGTTGAGCATCCAGTAACAGAATTTATAACTGGAATAGACATAGTAGAAGAAATGATTAGAACTTCCTGTGGAGAGAAATTGAGATTCAATCAGGATGATATTAAACTTACTGGTTCTGCAATAGAAAGTAGAATTTGCGCTGAAGACCCATCGAAGAAATTTTTCCCTTCCAGCGGAAGAATAAAATATTACGATAAACCGGGTGAAAATGATTATGTAAGAATAGATGATGGAGTTGCTGCAGGTTCAGAAATTAGCATGTTCTATGATTCGATGATTGCCAAAGTGATAACATATGGAAAAGATAGAGTAGAAGCGATCAGCAGAATGCAAAAAGCATTGTCTGAATGCTATATAGAAGGAGTAACAAATAATATAGAATTTCTAGAATCCATCTTCCATCACCCAAATTTTATCGCAGCAAAGCTCCATACGAGATTCATTCCAGACCATTACCCTAGTGGGTTTCACGGCGATTTTATTACAGAAGAGTATATTAAAATATTTATTTTCACTACGTTATATGTTCATTTAGAAAATGAAGAAAGGTATTATCATAAGGCAGTGAATGAAACGCTTGTAGTTGTAATAAATGACAATGAGTACTCTGTAAACGTAAAGTACCAAGATAATACGTTAATAACAATATACAACCATAACGTATATTCTGTAAGTGGTAAGTGGAAATCAAGTCATAAGTTACTATATATTACAATTAATGATGATGCTGATATAACACTTAAAGTAGAAAAACAAGGCAGTAAATACTTCATAAGACATGCAGGTATGAAAGCTGAGTGTTGTATATTTAAACCTCATGTAGCTGAATTAAGTAAGTTAATGCTAAATAATGAAACAGAAGGGATTTCAGCAGATGCTGTAAAATCCCCAATATCTGGCTTATTAGTTAAGTTGCACGTAAATGTAGGAGATCAGGTGGAAATAGGACAACCTTTATTTGTGGTGGAGGCAATGAAAATGGAAAATATCATATGTGCTGAAGCAGCAATGGTGATAAAAAATATTCCCGTTCAAGAAGGAAAAAATGTGCAGATCGGTGATGTAGTCTGCTTTCTTAAATAACACAAGAAGTACAAACTTGACCCAAACAAGATAAATGAAAACACTTGATGAGCTATGGCAATGGCTATTGGTATGTGCAATAATAGAGTAATTACACCTAAAATGATCTGAATGATAACGGAGAGCAGCATAATATATACCGGTTTTAAACTGGCATTTTTTATTGTGAGTATTGCTGTCAGAACTAATATTAGCAATGCTAACGCTCGGTGGATAAATTGCACTGTCGCTCTGTTCTCAAAGATATTCAGCCATATAGGCTGTAAGAAAAATAAATCTTCTGGAACGATTTGTCCGTCCATTAGTGGAAAGGTATTGTAAATCAAACCAGCATTTAATCCTGCAACAAATGCACCGAAAATTATTTGTATTACAATTAGGACCAAAATCATCCTTGCGTAGTATATAGTGTTACCACTAACCTTAAGTTTTGTTTGTTGTGGCCTTATCTGATAATCAAAAAATTGATATGACAATAATGCAAAGATAACTAATGCTAATAATAAGTGAAGTGCGAGCCTATAGTGGCTAACATGAGGCTTGGCTACCAAGCCGCTTTTTACCATATACCAACCAGCAAAAGCTTGCAGCGCTCCAAATAACAAGACTATCAATAGCCTTATTATTACCTTTTTAGATATTTTTCTTCTTAATGTAAAATATATAAATGGCAGGACAAAAACTAAACCTGTTAGTCTTGCAATTAATCTATGCACATACTCTATTAAGTATATAGCGCGAAACTCCTCCATACTCATACCATAGTTGAATGCTTTATACTCAGGTGTAGCTTCGTATTTTAATTTTTCTTGTAGCCAGTCTTGCTCATTCAGTGGTGGTAATGTTCCAGTGATGGGTTTCCACTCCGTGATTGACAATCCCGCTCTTGTAAGTCTGGTAAATCCACCAATTCCTACCATAAGAATTACCATGACCGAGCAGAGAAAAAGCCAAATGGCTACAGGTTTTGCTTCCATAAACCATGTTTAGTTTTGTTCCATCGCTCAGGGTAAAGAATAAACTCCCACAAGGCAAGAAAAGCTGCAACACTATGTAGCAGACTATAGACCGGAAAAAATATCGATACTATATAAAAATAAAAAGGCATCTTTTGCTGTTTGACAGCTATTACCAAAAGAATCAGGTTAGTAACGTATACCACTACAAAGTAGTACAAAAATAATCCATTTAAAACTTTAGTTAATATCAATAAAAGTAGTAAAAATGGAGTAGTAAAAAATATAAAAGCTGCAGAACCAACAAAAAGATTCAATAGCAAAATTCCCTTAAATCCAGTGTGTTTATAAAGTGACTTTATATTTTTTAAATGAACAATATAAGTTTGCATATAGCCTTTGATCCAGCGCGCTCTTTGCTTAATCCAAGCAAATACAGCAATTGGTGACTCTTCCAATGTTTCTGAGTCAATCATCCTGGTTTTATATCCCATTTGCGCAAGTCTCAAACCGAGGTCAGCATCTTCGGTAACACTGTAAGCATCCCAGAAAAACACTTTTTTTAGAATTTTTACTGAAAAATGATTACTGCTACCACCCAAAGGCATCGGCATGTTCATTTTTTGGAATCCAGGCAATAAGTATTGAAACCAGTTCATATACTCCAGAGAAAAGAATTTTGTGAGAAAATTATAATCACAATTGTAGTAATTTAATTTCGCCTGTACACAGGCAAGCTTATCGTCGTCCTTATTAAATTCAATCAGTGCTTTTTTTAACTGCAATGGGTCTGGTTTATCGTCCGCATCATATATTACTGCATACTTTCCTCTAGCAAAGCTCATAGCATAATTGCATGACTTGGCTTTTGTTCTAGGCAAAGAATGAGGCACTTTTATTACTTCAAAATACTGCGGTAAAGTGTACTTTTCTATAGCTGCTAGCGTTTCTTGGTCATCACTTTCTACCTGAAGCTTCACATCTAATTTTGATTTTGGATAATCCAAACTTTCAATGCTTTCGATCAATTGCTCTATCACTGTACTTTCTTTAAAAGCAGGCAATAAAATAGTATATATAGGAAAATCTTCTTCATTCAGCTTACTATAATCCACTTTTTGGTTGGAGGTTTCACATAAGCTAAAAACTGTAGCTATAAACTTGAATAAATAACTAGAACATCCGATTATAAATATCAACATCAAAGCAAAATATGTATATTTCTCTGTTAGTGTTAAAATTGAAGTTACAATAAAGAAAGAAGCAAAAAATATTGAGCTTAGTTTAATGCTTTTAGCTGAAAAATTAGGATTCTTGTAATATAAGTAGTTGCTTGCAAATTCTGAAATACCAAAGTGCGAGTTAAGAAGATTTAAAATCTGTTCGCTATCCACTTTTATTAATACATAGTCAATACCGTAATGAGCTTCGACCCAACGGTTGATATCTCGGCTTGTGTCTTCAACCATAAAAAAAGTAGTATTATTTAATTTTTGCCAAGGAATTATATTAAATTTATAGTAAAAAAGTTTTTCTTGCTCTTTGCATAAACTAGAATCAAACTTAATTTTTTCTACATTATCAGCTTGAAGTATGGGCATTAAACCTAATGCAATTTTTTATTTAAGTCACGTGAAAATGAAGATATGACCTCGCTACTACGCTTATCATCTTTACGTTCATGCATTATTTTTTTTACAGCATCAGCAGCTATATTCGCTGTGTTAGCCTGTAAATCTCCAAGAGCTTTTTCAACTTGGTCAGTGACTTTCTTCAAGTTAGAATGGGCATTGTCATCTAATGTCTGATCTAGCTGCTGTCTATTGTGCTTAATGATACTATTAGCTTTATCAAGTGCTTCATTCATCATTTTATTAACTTCTGCATCTAATTCTTTGTATTTTTTAGAAGATTTTTTGTAATACTCCAACATATCTTTCCTGAATTTTTCAGTTTCTTCACTTGAAAATTTGCTTTTGTTACGCTTATTGTTAAGCGCATTTTTTATCACTTTCTTTAGCAATTTATACGAAAGGACAAAACTTACCAAGAAGGCAAGACCGATAATCAGTGATGTAGACATAAAAACCCCTAAAATTCTTTGGACACCAAGTCAGCAATAAATTCCTCTTCAATTTCAGAATTAGTCAATTTAGTATAATAAATTAAAGCAATACTAGTAGCCATTTGTTTTAACTGATCAGTATATTCAGATTTAAATTCTGCCACTTTTTTTTCAATAAGCTTGCTCTTTTTTTTGTCTTCCTCTTCTAATATATTCTTAACATTAGCTCTCATTTCTTCTACCTGAGCAAGTGCATCATCTATGATTTTTTTTGCCTGTATTCTAGCTTGGTTTAAAGCGGCATTATACTTGGCAATCTGCTCTTCCGTGAGTCTTAAAAGATGAACAGAACTATTAAAAGAACCCAATACTTCTTTACTTCTAGTGCTTATTATTTTATCTAACTTTGGTAAAAATAAACAACTTACCACGAAAAAAAGTGAAGAGAAAAAAATTAAAAACCAAAAAACTTGAGAAAAGAAGGTTGAAACATCAAGCTGTGGCATCTGTTAAGCAGCAAATATTAATAACATTGCAAGTACAAACGCAAGCAATCCCATGATTTCAACCATGGCAGCACCAATATAAACATAACTTTTCATTTTACCTTCTGATTCAGGGTTTCTCGCAATCCCATTTAACATAGCAGAGAAGATATTAGCTATACCTAAACCAGCACCGAGCATTCCAAACACAGCTAAACCAATTGCTATAAACTTTAAAGCTACTAAATCCATATATTACCTTTAATTATTTCTTTATAATATAATTGTAAAATATTCTACAAGGAAGTCAATTACTTTACTGCATCTGACAAATATACACATGTTAATATAGTAAATATATAAGCTTGTAAAATTGCAACAAATACTTCAAATCCTATCAATACAATTATGAACAAAAACGGCGCAGGAGTGAAAAATATGTTCATATTTACAATAAACCCTGCTATCACTTTGATGATTGTATGACCAGCAATCATATTTGCTGCAAGCCTTATTGATAGGCTAACCGGCCTTACTAAATAAGCAAACAACTTAATAATAATTATTATAGGTGCAAGCCACGAAGGAGTTCCTTTTGGTAGCAATATGCGTAAAAATTCTACTCCCCTTTCTTTAAATCCAACAATCGTTATATAAATAAAAACCACCATCGATAAAGCGAAGGTGACTATCACATGACTTGTGACCGTGAAACTATAAGGAAGAACACCAACCAAATTACATGATAAAATGAAAATAAACACTGTAAATATCAATGGAATGTGCTGCAAGCCTTTGCTTCCAGTGTTATTTTCTATTATTGAAATAACAAAATCATATACATACTCAACTGCAGCTTGCAAATATCCTGGTATTACTGCCCCCTTCTTTATTCCAAAAAGCAAAAAGAGTATCACCAATATCACCGAAATCATCGTGAAAAGAGATGAATTGGTAAAGCTTACGTCATACCCAAATAACCTAGGTAACTCTATTACCGTATATACTTTAAACTGTTCCAGCGGATTTAATGCCATTTTAATCTGAATTATAAACAGTAAATAAAGTATGAATTTTATAGGACAAAGTCAAGAATTAAGATAAGGCTCTGTATTATTATAACATTAACATATTAACAAAATATGTAATTAGAATGTTAATTACAGTCAGCTCTGTATTTTAAAATTTACTAATCTTGTTAAATTATTCAATATCTTGACTTAATATCTTATTTTGATTATAATTTAATTTTTAGTGAGGTATATAATGAACGAAATAGATTTTATTAACACTAATCATCCTTTAAATTTGGAGCAGGAATTTGGTAACGGATACATCGAATCAGTAGATTGTTTCCTTGACGAAGATACTCGCGATTATTACATAGGACTCAACAATGCAATAATACACTTCTTTTTTGATGGTAACATTGATGAGGATGCCTGGGATTATGAAAGTCTTAAATTCTTTCTGGAGATAGATTTAAAAGGTGATATAGAAAAAATTCTTTCTCTTCGCAAGAAGATATAAAGTTACAAAAGCTTCTACATCATAAACAATGATGTAGAAGTATTCCACTACAACAAGCTTTAAAAGCACTACATTTTATATTACAATAACTTTTTTGTTTCTTGTTAGATCGATGAAATTCACGTTATCTTGGTTACTGGAGTATTTAGAAACCAATGCTAGTTTAGAAGAAATTACCGATAAATTAACTCACATAGGGTTAGAAGTAGAAGATGTGATCGACAATACAAAATTAGCTGGTTTTATTGTTGCAGAAGTATTAGAGGTGATACAGCATCCAAATGCTGATAAATTAAAATTATGTAAAGTAGATGACGGAAGTAAAATTCTACAAATAGTTTGCGGAGCAAACAATGTTAGAGAAGGTATGAAAACTGTGCTTGCATCTCTTGGTAGCACATTGCCAGAAAGTGATTTCACAATCAAGCCTACAAAAATACGAGGAGTGCTAAGTGAAGGGATGCTCTGCTCTGCTTCTGAACTTGCGTTGGTTCAAGAGGAAAGTGAAGGAATAATCGAGCTTTCCGATGATTATAAAGTAGGGGATAAATTTTTCAATTGTGACCCTGTAATTGATATAAATGTTACCCCAAACCGTGGAGATTGCTTAGGCATTTATGGAATAGCTCGCGACCTTGCTGCAACTGGAATTGGGACATTAAAGACTTTAAGCATTCCACAACTTACCAGCTTCATAAATTCACCAATCGATGTTGAAGTTACTGACGGGGAAAGTTTTATTAGTGGAATATACATCGCCAATGTAAAAAATCAAGAAAGCCCAAAATGGTTAAAAGATAGGCTGGAATCGATAGGAATGCGCTCCATTTCTGCAATAGTTGATATCACGAACTATATTATGATATCTTTCAGCCGCCCAATGCACGCGTATGATGCAAAAAAAATAGAAGGAGAGCTCACAGTACGCAAAGCAAACGACGGAGAAAAATTTGCTGGTTTGAACGGTAAAGAATACTTATTAAACAAAGACATAAGCGTTATTGCAGGTGATAAAAATATTCATGGAATTGCTGGAATTATAGGTGGTAAGTGCAGTGAATGTACTCTTGAAACTACTGATATCTTTTTAGAGTCTGCTTGGTTCGATCCCATCTCTATTACTAAATCTTCAAGGCAGCTCGGCATCTCCACAGACGCTAGTTACAGATTTGCACGTTCAGTTGATCCTGGATTTACTTTTGATGGACTCAACCTTGCAGCTAAAATGATTCTGGACTTATGTGGTGGAGAAACCTCAAGCGTAGTGTCTGCTGGCAGTTTAGATAGTGCTGACACCAAGGTGAGCTTTGATTATCAGGATGTGAACAAGTTTGGAAGTGTGTCTGTATCGCCTGATGAGGTGCTTGATATCTTAACGAAACTAGGGTTTAGTATTGATAAAAAAACCGAAGGCAATTGGAATGTACAAGTACCAAGCTGGAGACCGGACGTGACAATACCGGCTGACCTAATCGAAGAAGTAACAAGGATATACGGCTATGACAAAATAAAAGAAGAACCACTACCAAATAATGTTGAAGAAGTAGATAGTACATACGACAATTTGCGTATTTTGATGACAAACAGAGGGTTTCATGAAGTGCTAACCTGGTCGTTTATGAGTGAATCAACAGCTGAAAAATTTGGTTACTCGAATAAGTTATTTATCATCGATAATCCGTTTAACAATAGCTTTAATATAATGAGATCAAGTATTATGCCAAATTTATTGCAAGTTACTGCTGATAATATTGCCCATGGAATATCTGATCTTGCAATCTTCGAAATCGGGCCGATTTACGATGGTGAAGCTCAGTCTAAGTATGTTTTAAGTGGAATTAGGTCAGGAAATAATTTACCGCGAAACCATTATAATACTGATAGGAAAGTAGATGTTTTTGACGCAAAGGCTGATTGCATAGCAGCTTTGGAGTTTTTTAACGTTAATTGTGATAATTTAACGATAGAGAAAGCAGAAAAAGAACATTACCACCCAGGAAAGTCAGGCACTCTCTCTTTTAAGAATAAAGTAGCAGGTTATTTTGGAGAGTTGCATCCTAATATATTAGATCTTTTTGATATCAAGCAAAAAGTTGTAGGTTTTGAGGTAATACTAGAAAATATTGAAAATTTACCTGTAAGTAGAAAGAAATTTATCGATTATAAATACCAAAGTGTAAAACGTGATTTTGCATTTATAGTAAATAAGGATGTGGAAGTAGGTAACATAATCAATGTGATAAAAAAAAGCTCAGAGCTCATCACAGAAGTTTTGATATTCGATGTATACCATGGAAATAATATAGAACCGAATAAGATGTCTATAGCGTTGTCAGTTACTTTTTGCTCTCCAATCCACACTTTAACTGAAAAAGAGATCCAAAAAGAATCAAGTGCTATAGTTAATTTAGTATGTGAAAATACCGGAGGAACTTTGAGAACTTATCGTTGAGTCACAATCATA
Source organism: Wolbachia endosymbiont of Nasonia oneida (assembly GCF_009012935.1). NCBI lineage: Bacteria > Pseudomonadati > Pseudomonadota > Alphaproteobacteria > Rickettsiales > Anaplasmataceae > Wolbachia > Wolbachia endosymbiont of Nasonia oneida. The sequence goes on from NZ_QESS01000005.1 coordinate 92,176, forward strand.
GTTTCCTGCCGTTGCTGTGTCACACTTACTTCATCCAATTTATTTCCAATATTGAATTCAATATCCTTGAAAAATCTATCCCACATTCCATGCAAATGCTCTTCTATTTTAGGCCACACATCATTTTTAAATGTTACCCCATCATCAGAAAATAAATTACCTAAAAAGGCTCCAATACCTTCATAATTTGACTGAAAACATTGAAGAAATGTCTCTCCTTCTTTATAAGTATTATGTGCCACATTTAACGCTTTTCTCTCTGTAGTCTCTTTATAAGCATTTGATGCTCCAATCTTTATTGCACCAAACATAACTTTACTCCAGTTCTTAACTTTCTGTATACAACCTTCACTATTTCCTGGTATATTATTTATTATATTTTTTGTCAAATTGTCTATCAAAGGAGACAATAAATTTTGACTAAAATGTTTGATATTATCTTTTGTTTTAATTACAGGATATTTGATGCGTTTTTCTGCTAAACAGTACTCCAGTTCTGCTCTTTCTAATAACTTCTTGATTTCTTTTTCATCAAAAGTTTCAAGCTTGAATACCTTCAGTAAATCATCTTCTATTACTGCAAATTTTATTTTTTCACGAGACGTTAGTTCTTCTTTATAATCATTTTTTGTTTCTTCATTTATCAATAATTCTTTTTTGCCTAATTCTAACTGTTTTAATGCTTTCAGAATTTCTTCATTCCTTTTTAAGAGCACTTCTATTGATCTTGTACCCAGATGCCCTTTTTCCCTGTTATTTTGTTCAGCTTGTAAACGCTTATTTTGATCTTTGAGTGTTTGTTCTAATGTAGATTTTTCTAAATGTCCTTCATCTTGCACGCGAAAAGCTTCAATTATTTCTGCTAGACCTGATTCACCATATTTTCTTAATTTCTTGCATAAACGTAAAACACCCTTTTTTTGTTCTCGAAGTAACCTTTGCACTTTATATTTTTTTATTTCTAAATACATCTTTTCTATAAAGTCATTTATTTTAGCTGAAGCTTCCTTATCCGATTGAACCTTTACTTTTTTTTCTAAATCTTCAAGCTGCTTCCTTAGGCTTTGCTTCTCCTTATCCGGTATATCTGATTGACTTAACTTACCTTGAACTTTTTTCATTACTGATTTTATCAGCCTGCGCTCAATCTCTTGATCATCATATTCGAATTTAAAAAGGTCTTCTAACCCCCTTTTTAAGGTGTCATTTGTTAAGCTACTGTTTTCATGTATTTCTTTTAATTTCTTATATATATCGTTACACCTTGTTTGACCTATTCCTCTTAAACGTTCAATTTCTTCTTTCGCATTACCTAAGGCTTTCTCTGTTGCTTGGAGATGCTTATTTTTATAAATATCAATTACTGTCCTTTTAACTATTTCGCCTTCCTTTATAAGCTTTTTCCATTCCGCCTCATGTACAGAAAATTCATCATCTTTTGAGTCTTCTACTTCCATTCCTGCGTTTTTCAAATCTTCTATTATAATCTCTTTTCTACTTGGTAATTCCTTACCTTGGCTCTCTAATTCCTGTCTCACTAAAGAATTTTTTATCTCATCTTCCAGCGAAAAATCTTCTCCCCGTCTATCTCGCTGAAACTTAATTGCTTGTATAAAGGCAACTTGATAAGCACTTTGTATTAAGTGACTTGTCAAATTAGGACCTATACTATCTACCACTTTCGACTTGAATTCGTTCAATAATTCCTTCAATTTATCATATGTAATCTCTTTCTTTTCTAGCTTTATCAGTTCTTCCATAGTCTTCGCAAATTCCTGAATAGAAGTTGCAAGCACATCCTTGATTTCATTGCGTAAGGGCTTAAGACCATTTTTTAAATTGATGTTAGTTGACAATTTCAGTACGATGCTATGCTCTGAATTCCGCGTCACATCAAACCACTTGTTATTTTCATTTTCATACAAATCTCTAAGCAATCGTTTAAATTGCGGTGGAAATTCTATTTCCATATCCCACGCAATATTTGGTCCAGTAACTTCCTTTTCATGAAAAGACACCTCAATATTTTGATGCTTATTAGAATACCGCCCCATACTTATTTTAAGAGCAGTAACTAAAGAGTGAGATAAATCTCTATTTAAAAGATAAAAAGTAGCCAAAGCAATTGTTGCAGGAACAACTAAGGCTACAAGTACAGCCATATTAACAAAAATTGCTATTGCAGCAAGAACACCATATGCCAATCTTTTTGGCACGCCAGTTTCACTCTTTTTTGTCTTATCTTCCCCTACACTGTCTTGTGTCTTGCTGTTTGCTTGAAATCTACTGCATACGACTAATCCCAGTGCAGTAAAAGCAATATAAGGAAGCATTAAAACTGACAGAGCTAAATTTAATATTTTCTTTTCTGGGCAAGTTCTATTTATTTCCTTAAATATTTCGCTTGATATATTATACCAGGAAGTAAAAAAATCAGAGTTATAATCTTTATAATGAAATATACTGAGTGGAACGTTAAAATTAGCTAACGGCTCTTGTTCTTCCACAGCATCAAAAAATTCTTCTTCCTCTTCTGAAGTAGCAAGACCTAAATTATTCCCTTCTTCTACATTAGAAACAGCTTCCATAGCATCAAAAAACTCTTCTTCCTCCTCCAAAGTAACAACAGATTCTGCTTTACCTAAACCACCACTATTGTTAACAACTTCTTCATAATCATCTGCAACAGCTTTATTCATATTATAACCTTATCCAATTACCTTAAGTATAGCATAAATACTGACAATCTTGCAACTTTATTAAAAATTTAACGCTCAATACTAACACTTAAATCCTGATATTCCTTAGAATAGAAGTTAGTTCCAATTTCTGTATTAATGTCCAAAGATAAGGCAAGGGTCTGCTCTTTTATATATTCAAACCACGTATTTATTGCTTCCTTAATTTTCTCTTCTTCTGTTTTGATTATTACTCTGATTCTATCTGATATATGAAAATCAGCTTGTTTTCTGGTTTCTTGAATGAGCCTCACGACATCTCTCGCTAACCCTTCTAGAATTAATTCATCATTTAGTTCAGTATTTAGAATGACAACTCCTTTGTTGTTATCAAATACAGCAGAATATCCACTATTTGCTTTTAACAATAGTTCATATTCGCCTTTTTCTATGATGTAATTTTCTGACTCATTACCTAAAAAAACTTGCTCATTTTCAACTTGCTTCCATTTTCCCTCTTTGACATATTGAACTAGTTTCTTAATTTTATCTGGTATTCTCTTTCCAAGCAGGGGAAAACTTAGCTTTAACTCTAGTGATGCAATATCTTCAAGTCTGTTTACTAACTCCAGTTTTTTTACATTTACCTCATCTTTTATCATCTCTTGATATTCATTCATGCTTGGTGTCATTCCAGCACTTTTTTCTTTCTGGATCCCAGTGTCAGCTACTCGGATGACAGGAGAGAACTCTGGGATGACGGGAGAGAGCTCTGGGATGACAGAAAACGGCTCACCTTCAAGAAAACTACAGGAAGACTGATGATAAATGATCATACTGCCAAGTGGCTGTCTGATACGTATGTTAAAAGTGTTTCTAATAGAGAGTGCAGAGTTGCATATCTCTCTCACCAAATCCATCTTGGCAATGAGCTGACTATCAAACTTCTCTAATTGTGGAAAATTAGCCAAATGAACAGATGTTTCTTCATACTTAAGCCCTTGCCATATATTCTCTGTTATAAGTGGCAACAAAGGAGCTGCAGCTCTTAGTATGTAATAAAAAACCGTATATAGAACATTATAAGCATCAGTTTTATCCTGATCCAAATCACTTTTCCAAAAACGCTCGCGACTGCGACGAATATACCAATTATTTAGCACTTCAAAAAAGTTCATTAAAATTTTGCAAGCCTCTTGGGAGTTATAGTTGTTCATAGAAGCTTGGATACCTTCTACAGCTTCAAAACACTTGGAAATCATGTAACGATCAATAGTGCTTTGATAATCCTTACAAACTTCAGCTTTAATCCCATCTGCATTTGCATACATGGTAAAAAAGTGATAGCTATTCCAAATAGGTTTTATTACGTTTTTCAGAACATCTCGTATTGAGTTTCCTTCTTTATCGAGTAGCAAATTACCACCACAAACAATAGATCCAGAAAGCATAAGAAAACGCAGTGCATCAGAACCGTATCTATCAAAAACCTCCATTGGATCTGCATAGTTATTCAAACGTTTGGACAATTTTTGCCCTTTTACATCCAAAACAACACCGTGGCATATGCAGTTCTTAAATGGTTCCCTATCAAACACAGCAGTGGACAATACAAAGAGCGTATAAAACCACCCCCTGGTTTGCGCTATGTATTCAGTGATAAAATCCGCAGATTCAAACCACTCCTTATTTTCAAACGGATAGTGGATTTGCGCAAATGGCATCGAGCCAGATTCAAACCAGCAGTCAAACACGTCAGGTACACGGCGCATAACTGATTTTCCTGTTGGATCATCAGGATTTGGTCTTGTTAAAGTATCGATAAATGGTCTGTGCAAGTCGTCTATTTTAACATTAAAACCTCTCTCCAGTTCTTCTATTGAACCATATACATCTACTCTTGGATATCTCGCATCGTCTGATTTCCATACAGGGATTGGCGTACCCCAGAATCGATTGCGTGAAATTGACCAGTCGTGTGCCCCTTCAAGCCATTTTCCAAATTGACCATCTCTAATGTGGTTTGGTATCCAATTAACTCTCTTATTTAGCTCTACCATTCTGCTTTTGAATTTTGTAACAGCAACATACCAAGAAGGCATAGTGCGATAGATCAAAGGAGTGTCAGTTCTCCAGCAGTGTGGATAATTGTGAATATATTGTTCAGTTTTAAACCAATTCCCTTGCTCTTTTAATTTTTTTATTACTGTATCATTGGTATCAAAAACATGAACCCCTGCCAAATCTGAAATTTCAGCAGTAAATTTTCCACTGTTATCAATTGGACAAATAACTGGAATATCATGGCTTTGGCAAAGGTAAAAATCTTCCTCACCAAATCCAGGAGCAGTGTGCACAACGCCAGTACCATCTTCTTCCGTCACATAATCAGCAATAAAAACGCGAAATGCATTTTTTGTGTCTTTAAAATAGTCAAACAGTGGTTTGTAAGAAAGACCTGCAAGATCATTCGCTTTAAGTTTTATATTGCAGTTTTCATATGGAATATTGCTTTGTTCACAGTGGCTGACAAATTTCCCTAAATAACTTTCAGCGAAGATGTAAACTTCATCGTTAACTAGATCTTTTGCATTATCCCCTGTCATCCCAGTAGCCCCCTCCCCTGTCATCCCAGTGCTTCGACACTGGGATCCAGAAATAGATTCCAGCGTCACGCGCTGGAATGACATCAAAGGGTGGACTGACACTGCACAATACTTAATATCTTTTCCTATTGCTAAAGCCAAGTTGCTCGGCAACGTCCAGGGAGTTGTAGTCCAAGCAAGTAATTTACACTTTCGTTTAACACTTTTAAATTGCTGTGGGTTTTCTAAAAGCTCAAATGCAACAGTTACAGCTTTGCTAACTTTTTCTCTATACGCGTTATCAAGCCTTGTTTCGAAATTAGATAATGGAGTTTCGCATGCCCAGCTATATGGTACAACGCGCACTGATTCATACACCAAACCCTTATCATAAAGCTGCTTGAATGCCCACATGACCGACTCCATGAATGATTTATCCATAGTCTTATAGTCATTGTGAAAATCTACCCATCTTGCTTGTCTATTGACATATTTTTCCCACTCTGATGAAAATTTCATCACAGAAGTACGGCAATGATCGTTAAATTTATCTATACCAAACTTCTCTATCTCAGTTCTACCAGATATTCCAAGTTCTTTTTCTGCACCCATCTCAGCCGGCAATCCATGGCAATCCCAGCCAAATCTACGTTCAACCCTTTTTTGAAGCATAGTTTGATATCTTGCAAATGCGTCTTTGATGAAACCAGTGAGTAAATGTCCATAATGCGGAAGTCCATTTGCAAATGGAGGCCCATCGTAAAAGACAAAACAATTATCCTTGGAACGTTCTTCAACTGACCGCTCAAAAACTTTGTTTTCCTGCCAAAATTTTATGATTTCCTTTTCTAACGATGAAAAATCAGGACTACTTACTGTATCAGGATAATGCTTTGACTTCATGTTCGCTATGTAAAACTAAAGAATATAGGGCTTTCTGAAAAATTACAAATTCAAAAATATTTCCGTAGCTCACACCCCAACAAACTATTCTGCCGAGCTTCCAATACCTTTTTTTAAGTTTTACTTGCAGTTTTTATTGTTTTACTTAACATTAACCTAAGCTTTAGGGGTATTTTATGGATCAGAAGACAGATAAGTTTCCACAATTTTTAAAAATGTTGTGCTTTGTTGAAATGTGGGAACGTTTCTCTTACTATGGAATGAGGGCACTTTTGGTCCTATTTTTGACTTCTCACTTAGGTTTCACTGATGAGAGGGCCTTTACTATTTACTCATTATTTGCTGCAACAGGTTATGCTATACCAATACTTGGAGGTTTTTTAGCTGATAAGTTGATGGGATTCCGCAACATGGTGTTGCTTGGAGGGATAGTGATGATAGCAGGTCATGCTTGCATGTCATTGGTTAAGTTTGAACCAGGTTTATTATATTTAGGTTTATCTCTAATAGCCATAGGTACTGGTATGTTTAAAGGGAACGTAACTAACTTACTTAGTTCATGCTATGGCAAAGACGATCCTGAACGTAGCAGAGGCTTTACTTTATTTTACGTAGGTGTGAATATTGGAGCAATATTGGCTTCTATTTCATGTGGTTATGTAGCCCACTTGTTTGGCTGGCACTACGGCTTTGGTTTAGCTGGTATTGGGATGTCTATAGGGCTAATCTTTTTTCTCAAATTTCAGAATCTTTTAGGAGATAGCGGCCTTTCTCCTTATCCAGAGCTTATGAATAAGCGCATATTAGGGATTAAAATTTTTGGTATAGTATTGATAGGAAGCTTTCTGTCATCATCAATAATTGCTAAAATGCTTATACATAGTGAATTTTTTACTAATATGCTCATATTTATTGGAATAACAGCTCTGGGCATATTTATTTATATAATATCTAAATTATCAGCAGAACAAAGACGAAAATTAGTGGCATTATCTATTCTTGTGGTATTTTTCTTGTGTTTTTTTGCTTTAGAAATGCAGCTTGGCTCTTTGGTTAACTTATTCACCGAAAGAAACGTTATTAACAATGTATTAGGTGTATGGTCCCAGAGTGTGATGGTGTGGATTTAGTATAAATAA
>NZ_QESS01000006.1:0-39387 GCF_009012935.1 Wolbachia endosymbiont of Nasonia oneida
AGTTAATGCTCCATCTGCACCTAAAGAGTACGTAGTGTCAGGACGTTTAATTAGCGCTTTTATTTTTCGAATAGCCTCCTTATTTTTATTACAATATGTGGCTTCCACTCCTAAATGCTCAAAACAATCTTCCAATAGTCGCTTAATATTCTCTTGCATTCTTTCATAAGTATGCTAATAAGGTATATACTAGTAGATTCCTCTTGTACCTCACCAACTTGTGGTTACTCTACCAGTATGTTATGCTATAGCGACTTTTACTAATATTCCTGGACGATGGCACATTGGCAGAGGATTTGACTGAGTATGTAAATCAGTCCCTCTATCAAATCTTCTTGGCTCTTGTTTTGCATATAGTGGCTGTCCAAGAGTATTTACTGTTTCATTAAAGTCTGCTGGTGCAAAGTATGTCGTAAATGTGCTTGCTGTTCCTACTGGAAAACAGTGCCCTGTATCTTTCTCAATAAATCTTCTTACGTTTCCTTCAGGATCAGTTGCTTGCCCTCTATATTCCTCAAATGTGATTCCGCAGAACGTAAATCCTGACCTCATATCATTCCGAAGCGCTGCTCCTTCTTGCCATCTTTCATATGCTTCTTTCACTTTACTATGCGAAGTTAATGCATCAAAAAACTCAGGGCTTACCAAGGCATGAATTCCGGTCATATATTCACCACTTAAGTTGTCTTCAATATGCCGCAATACTTCCAGACACTTACGCTTTACATCTGTTGTTGCTGTTCCCAGTGCAAAATTTATTACTTTTGGTGTTATTTCAAATTCGTTGTACAGATTTAATAATTCTGACCCATCAGCATCTAAAATTATTCCTTTGAGCGCTCCCATTCGCAAATGCTCCAACGTTATTGCATGTTTGTTTCTCATTAGCTGCAAATGATCAGTTATTACATCTGCCAGCGCTTTAAGTTCACTCTCTGATCCAAATGCCCTTATTCCTTGTACTTCCTCTGGTAACACTACATCATCATGAGGAATATGCGGAATCGTAAATGTTCTTACCTTTCTTTTTCCTCTTTTTCCTACTGTTGCTGGTGCTCCGGGTAACTGCGTTGGTAGTAAACTTAATACTCCGTTTTGCTCTTCTATGGTAATATGTCTAAATCTTACTGACCTACTTGGAAACAAATTTAGATTTTCAACACGTCCATAATTTATCGGCAATATATTCATCGCATTTGTTAGTGCCGTCATGCTAAATGCTGTATTTGTAAATGGATTTTGCATTTTTTCTTTTCCCCCTTTATGTTTTTTATTATTTACTAGACCCCTTTGCGGATGATAATCCCTCGTCCTTCAAGTTGCTTTATTGCTGCAGCTTTCTGTTCTTCAGTGATATTTGCTGGCCACACAACTGCATGATCTGCTAGCATCGCTATACGTGTAATGATTACTGCTTTAGTGGTTTCCGTTGCGTTTACATCACTTGTTATCACTCCTATAGCTGTCTGCGTACCATCCGTGGCTGCTAAGTTTATAATTTTAATTAGATCATCTTTATCACGACCAACAACCGTTCCTAGCTTCAGATTTTGCCCCTTTGCTACGGTTATTTGGTCTCTTGAATATAGATTAGACGCTTCATATTTTAGAAGATCGCCTAAATTATTTCCTTCACTTATGCTTGTCATATTTCTCCCCCTTTTTTCCTTTGTTTATTCCGCTGTGTTTAAAGTCGCTATTCGCCGCGGTAAAAGATATGTTGCTCTATAATCCGCTATTCTGGCGCATTTTGAACACTTATTTACCGCGGCGTATGTTAGAACGCGCATCAAATACACCGACTTTTCGCTACCTGCATCATCAAGTCTTCCGGTGTACTTTGCGGTATTGTACTCAAAATCTCTGTCTTCTTCGTTCTCTCTGCAAGTAATTCCATTAAAACCTCCCTTGCTTGCTCAATACTTACGCCCTGCTCAATAAATTCTTTTACCTTTTCTGGCATCTTTGATATATTACATAATCGTATTAATTCAAGAACTTCAGTACGATACTTAGTTAAATTATCAGTTTCTAGGTCAGTTGTAGTCTGTTCATTCATAGTAATACTCCTGTTTTTATTAATAGATGAAAGAATTGTAATTCCATCTGCAAGTCCTATCTCTATTGCTTTCTCACCAAAATATAGCCCTGCTTCCGTTGATTTGATTTTTTCCGTTGAAAGATTTCTGTTTCTTGCTATAAGCTGCAAAAACATTTCATATAGGCGGTCTACTTCTCCTTGCAAGCTTTCCAAACTTTCTGATGTTATTGGCTCATGCGGGTTTAAATCGTTTTTTCTCTTTCCTGCAAATACTGCGGTATATTTTATCCCCTGTTTTTCATCAAATCCACTTTGATCTATATGACTTGCTATTACTCCTATGCTTCCAACTCCTGATGTTCTGCTTACAAATACTTTTTCAGCACTTGACGCTATCGCATATGCTGCAGAATACGCATCATCATTTGCTATTGCTATGATCTTTTTTAATGCCCTTGCTTCGTAAATAAAGTCAGAAAGGTCGAATAAACCGTTTACTTCCCCTCCGGGGCTGTCTATGTCCAAAATTATTGTTTCTACTTCTTCATCTATTAAAGCTTCTTCTATCTCTTCACGTATCTTCTCATATGATGTCATTCCTAAAATATCGTCAAAAGCTTCTGAATTCTTTGTTAAGATTCCATGTATTGGTATGACTGCTATTCCCCTTTTATTATTTCTTACTGCATGTTTTATGTTTTTAAAAATTGGCTGCTTCCCTGCATGTAATGACAGTAATTCAAAACTTCTTGGCTCTACCATCATCGGCTTACTCAGCCATATCGCTTGGTTTTTCATATTATTTCTTGATTGGTAGTAACGTCAGAATCAAAACTTAATCCCAAGGAACTAGCACGTCTTTGATCTTCTGCAATTTCTTGGTCGATTTCTTCTATATCGTAACCCAGCTCTGAAACCACCTCTGACCTGCTTTTAAACCCATTTCTTACTGCCATTTGTTGTGCTTGCTGGTCTTTTAGCGGATCTACCCAATCAAATCCTTGGGTATCCATTTTACCTCTTTTTTCGTCCATTCTTCTCCTATATCGAGTTCTCCTGAGAGTAAGGCTAATTCTAACCACCTATCCCATACTGGACGGCAAAACTGAAATACCATTATGTTATGCTGTAACATTCCGCACCTCCGGCGAAACTCTATTAACCCTGCTCTTATCGATGAATAATTGACGCCTGTTAAATCTCCTGTTAGCTGCTCATACGTTATTCCCATTCCTATTGCTATCGCTCTGAGCTGCTGCCTCATAAATGCTTCATAACTTCCTCCAACATCTGATGGTTCGGAGAACTTAATATCCTCACCAGGGTCAAGCAGTTGCATAGTCCCTGGCTCTAAACCTGATAGTGCTACTCCATGCTCATTACTCTCACCTTCACCCATAATATTTGCCTCTGGATCAAGCCTTGTGATAAACCCAGCAAACATCGCTGCTGTCTTCTTTCTCACTAATTCCGCATCGTCATATTGATCAAGTTCGTAGAGTTTGAGTAGTACTGTAGAAAGCCATGGTACTCCTCGAATTTGCCCAGGTCTAAGTGGTTTATAAATATGTAAAACATCGTTTGCTGGCACTCTCACTGATTCGCCAAACGAGCCTTCACCAGGGTGCTCTCGAAAAAGGTAATACGCTTCTCGTTGTCCAAGTCTATTGAACTCAATCCCGTTTCTTATTACATTACCATTTGCTAAAGTTTGATTGCTCTTATTGTCTAAATGCTCTGATTCAAGTACTTGTAATTGCAAAGGAACGGAGAAACCATCTCCAGGTTTTCGAGTGCGCAGACGAACGAAACATTCCCCTCCTTCTATCATACTTCTGCATACTAGAGCTTGTAACCCATAAAAATCACTTGCTCCGCTACTGTCTGCTTCATCTGTCCATCTTAGCCATAGTTCTTGCACCTTCTTTCGAAATTCTCCATCTCTTGCTTTTGATTGTGGTTTTATTCCTGTTCCAATAGAATTACTTACTATTGTATCAATTATATTTGCTGCGTATGGATTTTTTCTCACCATATCACGAGAGCGGCTACGTAAGTGCTCAAGGCTTTGAGACAGCAAATTATTTATACTTCCTGATTCTCCCTGCCAATACATCTCTCTTCTTCCTGATCCTGCAGCGTCCCAGGCTGAGCTTTTTGGTTTTGGTGATTTGTGGAATAATTGTTTGAACGATTTTAATAGCATTTTTGAATTGTTAATTATGCAGCAGTTTATTACACAAATCTGACATTAAAAAATTACAGCAAGCTGCTGGATAGCCTGGTTGTTAACACTTTATAAATTATGCATGAGGCTTGTGCACAATCTTATTCTGGGCTGCATTCATAAATGTCCTTTCGATGTCCCATTGCAGTAATAGTTACTGTGTGTTTTGAGTAGTTTATCCTATAAATTACACGATAGTCACTTACTCGTATCCTAAAATACCCTTTAAATTCATGTGACAATGCTTTACCTATTGCTCTAGGGTTGGTTGCAAGACGACTATCTACAGCTCTTCTCACTCTAGATCTTATCGTCGGTGGTAATGCAAGAAAGTCCTCTTCAAGAACTCTTTTTGAATAGATAATATCGTATCCCAGCTTGTATCTCCACTTTTAGACTGTTTTTGCAGATAATATTCTATTCCAGTCTACATCCTCACTTCTAATTTCTTCATCACCTCTAGCATCACGCTCAAGAGAAAGCTTAGCTAACTCTATATCTACTTCATCTATTTCATCATCTTCTTCAGATAATTTACTTGCTTCAATTTCTTTTTCCACTAGGTCCTTTACAACTTCTTCTATAGTTCTATTTTGAACTTTCGCCATTTCTGTAAGGTACTGAGCAAATTCCCCCTCAAAATTTACATTAACATTAAGCCTTCCTTGACTTTGATCCATATTATTCACTGTAAGATATCAACCGCAAACTATAACATTTTTACATAATTTTGTCAATCCCCTTACTCGTTGAAAAAACAATCTTTCTTTTTGGCTTCACACCTGCTACTTTCAATTCAGCTTTAATTCGTTGTCTTAAATCCAATAGATCTTTTATCTGCACTTCTCCATACCTAACCACATGGTCACCATATGCAATCGATACTACTCTCTCTCCGCTCTGTAGCTTCTTTATCGCTTCTTCAACTTGGGCTAAATATTCACTGCTGTACATTCTTCTCACCCAACCATCTACTCTTTCTTACCTTTTTAGGCTTTTTAGCTTTTTCACCTGCTAAACTCTTCCATTTACTCTCTGGCCAACGATCAATCCCTAGGGCAATAGACGCAGCTCTCGCATAAATCCTGCAATCTAGTACTTCATTTCGGTCTCTTATCTTTTGCCACTCCTGTTTGGTGTATCCTTTTACTACTTTGGTAATTAGTTGCTCTGCGGTTAGCTGCTTAAAATATTCAGGTGGATACTCTGGAAAATGACAATACCCAGGCGCCCCTTCTGTTAAAACATTAAGTAATTGGAAAAGCTCTGACTTTAATATCGATACTCCTACTGGCCACAGCTTCATTCCTCTCTTTAACTTTTGTCCACTAACTGTTACATCAACTCTACTTGGGCTGCTCAGTGGCACTAGCGCTTTGTTTGCTCCTTTTACTGCCATTACTCTTCCTTGACCTTGGTGACTTCTTACCCAATTGTATACTTCTTGTGTTGCATACCCAGCATCTACCGCCATCATACTTATCATATACTCTAGACCATCACTTCCGATAAAATGATGATTTAATAATTCCGAAAGTTTTCCCCATACTTCTTCCCCTCCAGGATCTCCTTCAAATACCTGGTAGTCTATTGACCAACTTTCTCGGTTTTTTCCCCATGCTACTACTTCTACTTCCAACCGATCTTTTTGTACATCAACCCCTGCCGTTAACACTATTTTTCCACCTTTTGGCACCATGCCTATCGGAAAATTTTCTCGACGCTCAAATAGTTGCTTCCAGTCTGGTACTTCTCCTTTTTCTAACCAGGTTTCTCCGAGTGTGGTATTTATCCAAACTTTCAGTAATTGCTCATTTTCCTTTGCATGCAGATAATCTTCCACTGCTTGTTTCCAACTATACCAGCCAACAGGGCTATACAAGCTTGAAAGGTGGAATCCTATTTTTGCCCCTTCTTTTGCCTCTTTTTTTCCCTCCTCCCTAGTCGCTCTCCATTCACCTCTAGCTAGCATCTCTGTTTTTTGATGATTTTCTATTTTGCCGTTACACTCTATACACACATAGTGCGCTGTTGCTGGGTTTTTATCTTGCCATTTTATTTGTGGCCATTTCAGCACCTGATAGTGATCACAATGTGGACAAGGTACAAAAAAGTATCGCTTGTCTGAAGTCTCAAATTCCCTCTCTATTCTGCTTATTCCGTGAACCGTTGGCGTTGAAACCAAGAATATTTTTCTCCGCGTAAATGTATTAGTTCGAGCAATGCTGAGCAAAACTGGATCTCCTTCTCCTCCTGAATCTCCTGGATATGCATCAACCTCGTCGAGAAAAAGATATCTTACCGGCATAGAGCGCAGACCCACTGGACTGTTGGCACCTGTTACTACTACCGTTCCTCCACGAAACTCTTTACTCTGCACAGTATTGCCTGAATCTCTCGACCTTGGGTCTTTTATTTTACTCCTTAAACATGGTGTATCTTCAATCAGTGGTGCAAATCTTCCCTTGGAACAACGCTTGCCCATTTCTACTGTTGGTTGTACTACCAGCATTGGCCCTGGTGTCTGATCAATAACGTACCCTATCCAGTTGTTTCCAGCTTCTGTTCCGCCAATCTGTGCTCCTTTCATGAACACCACTTCTTCAGCCGGTGAAGATGAGGATAAAGAGTCCATTATTTCTTTAAGGTACGGCGTCCTCTTTGTTCTCCATTTCCCTGGCTCTGATGATGCTATTGTTGAAAGCTGACGGTTCTTATCTGCCCACTCTGATACTTTTAGCGGTGGATCTGGCCTTAATCCTGCATAAAAATTACTGCTATATATCATAATGCTATTTGCTGCAATTGTTGCACTTCTATGCCACTCAAAGTAAAAGGCACTTTTTGCCTGCAATAAGTATCTGCTGATGCTTTACTTAAAATCATTATTGCAACTAATATGTGAATTAGGCTCACTAAGGCGATAAAACGATTCCTTATAGCATTTCTCATAATAGTCCGAACAGGTCATAGGAAGGCAGAATCAACAGCACGACGAAAGGATTCGAATAGAGGAATGTTTTTCCTGGCTCTGTTTTTTATAGCAAACCAATGATGCTCAATTTTGTTGAAATCTGGAGAATAAGGCGGCAGATACAAAATTTCTGCACCAACCCCTTTAGCAAGCTCGATAATCTTATCAGACTTATGAAAAGTAGCATTGTCAAGAATGACAGTCTGTCCAGGTTCCAAGATCGGTGTCAAAAATTGCTCAAACCATCCATTAAAAACATCCATATTACAGTGGCCTTCAAAGGTTAACGGAACAACTATCTTTCTTTCACTTAAGGCTGCAACCATACTGATTCGTTGAGTTTTCTTTCCAGATTTTAAGGCATAAAACCGCTGTCCTTTCTGGCAATATCCGTAGGGGTAGTCTTCGGTGTTATCAATGCCAGACTCATCTATATACACTAAGTTTTTAGGTTCTTTTATCGCTATAATTTTCAAAAATTCAGCACGTTTTTCTTCGTTTCTTTCCTTGTATCCATATGTCTTTTTTTGCGCGTAAATCCAATTTTTTTAAGGGCTCGATAGATCGTTTGGATACTAACGTTGTTCCAAAGTTTAGCCATTTCCGATAGAGTCTTTCCTCCGTGTTCTCTGGCAAATTTGGCAAAGGTATCCCAGTCGGTAATTTTGTGATTGTAACCCCCATTTCCAAGTTTTTTTGATTGAAAGTCTCCTGTTTCTTTTCTTCTTTGCTGCCACTCCCATAAAGTAGTTCGTCCAATCTTAAATCTTGCTGCCACTGTTTCTCTGCTTTCTCCTTCGTCTAGCGCTTCCATTGCTTTTTTTCTTAAATCATAACTATATGCTGCTGGCATTCAACCTCCTTATCATCATCTACCCTTATCCTATCACATCCGGACTTTTATGGAAAGAGCTATTAATAATTTTAAATTGTATGTCATTATTGAAATACTAACTCCTCCAACGCAGTTCTGATTTCCTCAGTCAGTGTTTCATGGATCTTATCTGTGTCATTTATTGATGCTAGTAACGCTGAAACCCTATCTGGAATGTTAAGCAAATTATTACGGACAACTCTTGCCACGTTAAATGCTTCTGTCTTTACTTCTTCTACTGAGATAAGTTCACCAATTTCGGCTTTTGCCTTTGCCTCCAACAATTTTCCCCGCTCCATTTCATTTTTTATCCGGGTTTTAAGCAGCATGGTAGAGAGCTCACTGGTGTTTCCCCTTTTTTCCTCAATTTCTCCACCTTTTCTCCTCAGTGGCTGGCTTGGATCTCTTATTGCTGCTACCGCTTCATTCGCTTGTTCTCTGTCAATCAAACCATCCTCCAACTCAACTACTCCTTTTTTTACTAAATAACAGACATATTGCTTTGACACTCCTATCTCTCTTGCCCATTCCGTTTGCGTGATTTTCCCTTCTTCCAACTTTCTTTCCCCTCTTTTTTTCCTTATTTCGCCCCTTACTGTCTTGATTCTTGAATTTGTGCAAAAGTCTTTCCAGTATCAGCAAGAATAGCTTCTCTGCCTGTGTATACCTGCCAACGCTTTATCGTTACATCTACAAACCTGGGATCTAGCTCTATTGTCCTGCAGATTCTCCCTGTTCTTTCACATGCAATCAGTGTGCTGCCAGACCCGCTAAATGGATCAAGAACTATGTCTCCTGGTCTACTGCTGTTTACTATTGCTCTCTCCATTAGCTCCACTGGCTTCATTGTTGGGTGCAGTGAGTTATGTATTGGCTTATCATAAAACCAGAGATCACTCTGATTGCGTCCTCCATGCCACTCACGTTTATTGCCGCTTTTCCATCCATAGAGCATTGCTTCGTATTGTCTTTGATAATCTGATCTGCCTAGCGTAAAATGATTCTTTGCCCAAACGATAAATGTTGACCAACGACCACCTGCTTCTTCAAATACTTTTTGCAAGGTCGAAAGCTCAGATGATGATGCACAAATGTAAATTGCTCCTTTCGTATATGCTAAAATATTGGAACAGATGTCGTAGAGAAAAAGTTCGTACTTTTCACCTTGATTATCGTTTAGTATTTTTTTATCTTCTCTTTCTTGACTAGCGCCATAATCAACGTTATATGGAGGATCACAAACCGTAATATCTGCCATTTTATCGTCCAGTACCGCTTTAAACGATTCAACTTCGCAGCTATCACCACAGTAGATTCGATGACCACCTAAAATCCATAGATCCCCTGGTTTTGTTATTTCCACTTTTTTGTCATCACCAGCTAAGTCAGAAAAATCTTCTTCTTCACTATCTAAATCATCAAGAAAGTTTTGAACTTTTTCTAGCTCAAATCCTGTCATTTTTAGGTCAAACTGCAGATCTTCTAGCTCTTGAATTTCTACTTTTAAAAGCTCATCGTCCCACTTTGCCCAATTAGCTGATTGATTCGCTAGTAATCGAAAAGCTTTGGTTTGTGGTTCATTTAAATTATCACTTAAGACTACGGGAATACTCTCCATACCAAGTTTTCTTGCTGCTTTAAGTCTTAAATGACCATCAACCACAGTGCCATCGCTTTTTGCAACTATTGGAATACGAAAGCCAAATTCTCGAATAGAAGCACACATTCTGTTTACTACGTCATCATTTTTACGTGGATTACGCTCATATTCGACTAGGTTTCGAGTAGGATAATAGTGGATTGCTAAATTCATATAATTGCTATACTAATTAAAAAGTTAATGTTTAAAATATCTCTGACGCTAAAGAAGGCCTGAGGTCAGCACCACCAAACCCGCCATTATGGCTGAAAGGACCCACTTTTACGGTATTTTTAATGTGTTAAAATCTTTACCAAGATTCATAGCGTAAAACATTAATGCTAAAGCATCCGCTTCATTATCATCTCGAGGTGAAAAACCTTTTTCACGTATCGCTTCAATAACTTCACTTTTGCTGGCATTACCTTTGCCTGCTATGAAACGTTTTATCGTCTTCACCGGCACACCTTTGTAAGGAATTTTTCCCCCTTCACACCAAGCAGCTAAAATGGCAAGAAAACCACCATAACAATGCGCTGCATCAGTTCCAAGATGTCTTCTTACTTCTTCAAAATAAACCGCAGTGAACTTATGCTCCAAGGAATTAAGCCAATTGCGAAAACTCAAAAAATGCATGCCCCCTCCACTGAAACGGCTACCATGAAAACTTTTACTCCCGCTTTGAATTACTCCATCTGTCAGAATTGCCCAGCCCGTTTGTTTGCCGAGGTCAAGTGTTAGAATTGACATTTATATTCAGATTTGTTTCACTAGAGTACGTGAACCCTATATAATATATATTCAGGATTTGAAAAATTTTTGTCCAAAAAATCTTCTTCTTAAGCAAACTTTTTAGAAAAAACTTGATTAAAAATCAGTAAATAACCATTGCATAATTATTGGTCAAGACTTTCAGATTTCTATCTTAACAATGTAATTAATCTATATCTATTATGCTAACGTAGCTTAGCTAATTTCTTATGAACGTTTACCCAAACCGTAAATTCTGGGAAGATGATTTAGAAGTACCAGTTAACTACTTACTTGAGCGTTTTCACAATACAGAAGTCCGTCATTCCTGGATGAATTCACTTTCTGGTAGGCAGTTAAGTGTTATCTTTCAACACTGCTTTAAAGACAAGCTAAATGGTCAACTCTTTGATGATCAAGACTACGATAACACATCCATACAATATAAACGTAAAGTGATTGCTAAACATTTAGACTCTCTAGTTATTTATTATCTGATTAGCTGTTTTGAACGTGCAAAGCTAGAAGCTACTGTCAGTGAAATTGCAAAATCTGCATTGACTGAGGAACTCATGAAATCCTACCTTCTAAAAGGTAACAATAAATACGACAAAAAGTCTTTGTTATTTCTATTGTTTCATGCAGATTACAATCTTTTAAAGTCTGTCTATCACTTTGAAAAAATACAAAGAAAAGGTTCTGTATCATTTGCTCTTCAAAAGACACCACGACAGCCAAATGTTCCATTTAAAGACTTCATCTCTCAGGAACCCATAGTGCAGATACTGAAAGAAGACGACATTAAACGCAATGACGGTTTTAAAAATCAATTACAAGGTTTCTTCTACCATCAAAATCGTTTATATGTATTAGTTCGTAGAGCTAGTGGTATAGATTTACTACTAAACTCAAATAAGGTTATTCATGGTCATAAGCCAGAGTGGATGATTTTGGATTTTCTAGTTAATGGTACTCAAGTAGATCTTACTGCCAAAAATATTGATCAAGCTACAGAGATAGCAAATAGCATTGCGAGTCGTTATTTTAGCTCTGAATGTGTTTTTGTAAACGCGCAGGATAAAAACTTTGCAGAGCAAGTATATAAATTCATTAAAGTTTGTGTTGATGGCTCTGATTCAAATATATTCACTTTTGAGTTAAAATTTCAGTCAAATCGTTTTAAATATAGCAACACTTGCATTACTTTAACCGTTATACCACATGATCCTATTGCATCTGAGCTTTATATTTTACACCCTTCTATTGGCGATATACTAAAATCTATTGAATTGATGAAGATAATATTTCAAGGCAAAAAGATAGGCTTATTTTTTAAGCGAAGTGATGAGTACATAGCAATTCACTACTCTGAACATCCCTTGAATAAAAAGGAAAGAGAGGATTTTAAAGCATACATGAAACAATTTTATGGTCTTACAATCTTGCCAAGAGCAAATCTCTGACCTTTTTAATTCTGGTAGCTCTTGGGTTAATCCAAATCAAAACTACATTAAAGCAGCAAAGTATTTGTCAGATCTTGAATTAATTAAGATGCAAGAGAGGGCCTATATTATCTGCTCTCATAGACAAGATAAATTAGATTGGCCAAATATAGTTGATCCATACTGTAACAATGAGATTTTCATTGATGAGGATTTTGATGAAGTATGCGATAATATAATTTGTGAAAATTGCAACCGTGATATTTTGCCTAACACCTACAAGAAGCAAAGATTTCATCGCTTATCTGTATATTTAAACCCAGAGAAAATCATGCATTGGTTTGAAGGTCAGCTAAGTAATACGCATTTCATGTGGCAAAAGGTGGAAAGAGGAGTTTATCATGTTGGTGGCCAAGGTGAATTTGTAAATCTCATTGTTCTTGATTTTTGCACCAATCCAACATTCTTAACCATAGATAGGCTAAGAGTCAATCCAACCGTATTAGTAATACTGAGAAAAAACATACCAGACATACCTCTTGATTTGCCTATAGTAGAAATGGTTGACCTTTTCTGTCAGCGTAGGACTTTAATTGAAATATTTCAAGAAGCAGTACAAAGAGGAGTACCAGAGTTAATACCAAATACTTCAATGCAAATTTTACATACTTCACTTGAGCAAATTGAACCTGCTAGAGAGAAAGAATTACTAGAGTTACAATTGGTAGAAGGCTCACTTTACGTAAACAATATAGAGATTCTGAATAAGAAAGCTGTAGCATGTATGAAAGTTTTTCGCATATTATTTGAACAATTTTTGAATGATTGTAAAAAAGAATTACCTCCTGAAAAACACACATTGCTTAGCATAACTCAAATAGAAAAACATCTAAATCTTGATCAAGAAGCAGATCCAGAACATCACATCAGAAAACCATTAAACACAATTCAAAGGACAATAAAAACCACCTTAGCTAAAAAGTTAGGACTAAACATCGAACGTAATGATGTGATTCAAACAGTTGGTTGGCCTGGATCATCGCGTAAAGATTATGGTTACCGTATTAACCCTTTTACTTTGGTTATAAAAGCAACTCGTTAAGTTTTAGAGATACTAAATAACCAATTAAGCGCCATAAGTTACGTAAAATATCGACTATACAAATCCGTCATACATTAAAAAAAATTTCTTTACAACTAAAGTAAAACGTGATAGAGTCAACATGAGGTCTTTTTTATAAGTTAAAACATGGTATTGATCGGCTTTTAAGGGCTGTTATAAGCGTTCTTTAGGTCAAGGTGGTATAATTGTACCCTCGGGTCATAGAGTCTTTTTAAAATGTTATTATAAATTGTTTTGTCTTTTGTAAGCATTTGTCTTTCACTTTTAGGTCCTTCATCTTTTTTTTCCAAGTTGTTCAAAATGCAATAGTAGGTTTTTCATATTTTCGTCTCTGTGTTGTATTTTTATTAGTGACTACTTTTCCAAACTTCTTTCTTTTTGCTCAAAAGTTACTATGAACCATTACTATAGTTATTGTATTTTATATTAGTTTATTATTATATCATTTATTATTATTTATATATATATAATATATAAGATTCTCGGAAAGTGGAAATCAGCCACTGTAGCGGGTTTGAGTATTACCAAATTAGCTAAATTTTTTGGAAATGGAAACGTAATATTTCTTATATTAGATGGCTAAAAATCAACGAATTTCAATAGTTTAAGTGTGAATATACTCTAATTTCCAAATCTTGATAAATTTTCCGGAAATCATGGAAATTTGGTCATGTGGAATTCATTTTTTGTTCTTAAAACCTTACTTTCAGAGAGACAAAATGAACCCACAAAACTTTTATAAGTGAGCTTTAAGTATTTTTTAGAAGTTACCTATTTCAAACCTTCCTGCACCTAGCTTAAACTTACCTTCTCCTTTGGCAAAAGAACCAGTTTTAATATCAAGCCATTTATCCTCTTTTGAGTTTGTAGCCATACCTTTTACTATTTTTCTTTCGTTTAATAGTTCCTGTGCTAAACGTTCAAGTCTATGCCTACTAACACCATGAAATGCAGCTGGTAATCTATGCCGTTGTTGAAACACTCCTGGTCCACCTGTATGAGTAAACGGATGACCTTCTTCTGCTGACACTGCAATAGCTTGCATCAGTATCTTTTTTAAGTATTCATCAGATAATTTTCCAAGCTTAAATTCCTCAGATATATCCTCAAGCAAGCCAGTTGAGGAGCGTAAGTAAGTTCTTATATTCCTATCTGTTGCTCCATTAGACTTAACTATAGCTCCTTGGTATACTGCATTATTAACTTTACTAACCTTTAATGTATTAAACACAGTATTCTGATGCTCTTTTGAAGCAGGCCATAATGCAAAAGAACACCTCACACCATCAACAAGTGCAGTTGTACCTCTTATCGCATCTCTTGCCTGTTCCACAGTCGTAATCGGTTCACTGCACTTGGGTTTTCTCATATGATGTGCTACAATTACAGCTGCTCCTGTTTCATTTGCTAAGTTTGCAAGTAACCCCATTGCGTAATATCCCATTTCTGGATCTGAGTTTATATTAGCATGTACAAATGATACTAGTGGATCAAATACTATTAGTTTTAGATCTTTTACTTTATCTAATTGTCTACAGATGTCTTCAAATTTATCTGAAGTTTCAGGACATTTACCACGCATGTTGCTTTTCACTATAGAAAAGGGCTCTCCCGTATTTGGAATAGGTATAATAAATAATCGATTTTGATATTCTGCTCTCTTGCTACTAGGATCAAGACGATCAAGACGACGGTGTATCTCACCTGCATCATCTTCTGCTGAAAAAATCACTACTGATCCATGCTCTGTAACAAGGGAACCAAAACCACATATCTGATCTGCATCACTTGCAACCTTAAGTGCCAAGTCAAGGAGTAGCATACCTTTACCTGTATCTCCCATAGCAGCTACTATTGAGGTAACACCTAAAGGAAATAAACCTTCAACAAGAAACCTTTGTATTGGTACTGAACCTAAATAACGACTCACACTCCAGTCTAAAATGTTAAGCGGCTGTTTTGTAGATCTTTCTAAACTTTTCATATTTGAAGTATTTGGAATGTCAGTAGATGGGGTATCAATAGTAAGCAAAGGAGTTGAAGCTAAAAATTCTTCAATGCTTATACCCTCCTTTACACAATCAGCGGCATCCCATTTCTCAGGCTTATCTTGAGGAATTTCAAGCACAGCAAGTGATGCAATTCCAATTTCTAAAAGCTTATTTCCAACATTTTTAGCATATTTTGCACCTGCTTCATCATTATCAGGCCAAATAATAATATGTTTGCCTTTAAGTTGTGACCAATCAGTTTTTTTAACATCTGCGTTTGCTCCAGACATTATTGTTGTTGCTGTTATTCCTTTTTCTATTAGAACTTCAGCACATTTTTCTCCTTCCACTAAAACAACTTTATCAGATTTAAGAATACCTGGAATATTATAGAGAGGTCTTATCTTTGGTGCTCTATAACTCAATGCTTTAATATCAAAAGGGCGATATTCTTTCCCTTCAGGAGTGTCATAACGGTAGACTGTTATAATAACTTGATTGTTTTCATCGTAGTAATTCCAACTGCATGTTAAAAATTGTTCTAGATTTTTGTATTCTATAGTATGTTTTTTTCCAAGCCATTCACCTATAGAAGCCATTACTTCAGGAAACTCTGTTCTAGTGCTTTTTCTATGTACTTCTGCCCAAAGGTCAATAATATCACCACCTTCTTTTGTTGCAAAATCGTGCCATAGGCCAGCTTCACTGCCACTTAATTCTACTACTAGACTCTTTCCCTTATCACCTCGTACATTGCCTACATAAAACTTATCGCAACGAAAAGTTCCCCTTGGTAATAGGTATGAAAGACAAGACCTGATATTTAGTAGAAGTTGATCTTTTAACTGTTCTTTCTCCTCTAATGGCTTATAATGTCCATTCTTTAGTGGAGTTGCAGTACTAAAATCACAATAGATATCCATAAAATCTTCTAAATATATTTTAAATTTAATTAATTGAAACTAAGCAGTAGCTATAGTCTTCCAACATCCGTTAACCCTGCTAATGAATTTTGCTGGTATAGGTTTTCCGTTTCCAAGTTCATACGCTACCTGCAGGATATTTTTACGTCTGTCAGGTTGAAACATTACTATACCAGATGTATAGAGGCTTCTTAATGCATTAGTTCCAACCAAAGCTTGAAATGGATTTTTTTCCAGTGTAGCTGTAGATACTTTTTTAGTGTGATGGGTCATGATTATTCCAATGCCGATAGAGCGTAATTTTTCAATCCCACTCCGTAAAAGAGAAAGTGGCATCAGATGCGTTGTCAGAGAGTCTATTGCAATAAGATCGATCATCTTTGTACCAAAATTTTTCACGATGATATCTTTGATTCTCTCTACTCCTTCGTCATTCAACGTTATTTTTATTTCTGAAGTAATAACCAGGTTTTCTTTTGCCAAACTCGTAAGCTCTTTGAGTTCCTGCACGCGCCTTCTCATGTTGTCATATCCCATTTCGTCCTGTAGATAGAGTATCCTAAGCGGTCTTGTAGGTGTCATCTTAAAAAATGGTACTCCTGCTGCCATATGTACTAATAGAGAAAGTAAAAAGCTACTTTTGCCAACTTTTGGAGTACCACCGATAACTAAAAGACCGCCTGGAGTTAAGATTTTTGGACCTATGACATCTTTCGGCATTGGAGATTGATCACTTAAATACTGTCCTACAGAAAACGCCTTTTCCCCTTTTTTTATTGTCCCCTTTGCTTCTTTATTTTGTAATTTCTCAGTATTTTTAGTATTTAACCACTCCTTGGCAGAATCTATATTACCTTTAATTAAAGTCCAAAGATCAATAATGTCACCACTAGTCCCTGTGGTAAAATTACGCCAATTACCAGCTTTTTTACCTACTATTTTGACCATAATGGTATCTCCATTTAAGCTGCCAACATAAGTCTTCTCTTGGTAAAACTTACCATCTGGAATTAGATGAGATACACATCCCTTAATATTATCAATTAATAACGCTCTTATTTCCTTTTTAGACATAAAACCCCCATACATGTTTTTCATACGTTTAGAGCTGAGATTAGCTAGCTCACAAACAGTTTCAAAAGACTCCGAATCAAACCATTCAATTGCTTCTTTCTTTAGCTCTGCATTTTTTCCTGCTGCATCTTTGATAGCTCTCTCAATTACAGCAATCCAGAGTTTCTCTTCGTCGTACTTCAAAATGGCAACCAATCAACTTCAGATTGTTCTGGAGTAATAACAGTAGCAATCTTGTTCTTTTCTCCATACCGATCAGCTTCAATACCAACTTTTGCAGTAAACTCTAACCCGTTAAAATCAGCTATAGAATTGATTTTTCTAGCAATAACTGCTTTTTCTGAAGTGTCATGTGCATGAATATTTCGTGCTGACTCTAAAATACTTCTAAGCATAGAACGACCAGATTCTCCCCAAGTATCTTCTCTTTCAACGCTTGCTTTGCCACTTTTAATACCAATTACTTGAAAAATCTTGCGTTTTGCGTATGGACCTTCAGTGACGGTAAATTCAGCGTTTAAATAGATGCTGCCAGTAGAAAGACTCCTAGTGAACCAACTTTCATATCCTCCCGGCTTTATTGCCATTTTTACCTTGACTATTGTACCTTTCGGTATTAAACTGCTTTGCAGTTTCACGTTATTAAAATCAGTTAAAAAATCTGTTAGCATATTGTTCCCTATAAATTAAGTAAAAAAAAGAATCAACTCCATTGGTCTACAAGCTGCCAATGACCATTTATCTTATCAACAAGCTTGCTTGCTACACGTTCACCATTGCGCAGTTCAAATACTATTTGACGTACAGTACTTTCTTCATCATGAGCAAACATTACCATGCCAGTACTATAAAATCCCCTCAAAGAACCAGCTCCGCTCAAACCCTGAAATGGATCTTCTTCCAGCATCTTTTTCGATAATTTTTTTGTATGATGAGTAAGTACAATGCAAGCATCTGGATTGACAGCACTGCGTAGCTTTTCAAGAGTCTTTTGCAGAAAGAATAACATAGCACTATTATCATTTTCATTTCCATACTCGCTGCTAAAGATGTTACGCAATGGATCTATGGCCAAAACATCAGGTTTAAAGCGTTCATTCACGATTTCCTTGATTTCACTTATTTCATCATGATTAAATGATAAGTGCACCTTTGGCGTAATGATTAAGTTATTGGCAGCTATGTTCAAAAGTTCGTTATCCAGTTGAAGTTGTTGCAAACGTTCTTTCATATATTCATATTCAATTTCAGTTTGCATGTAGAAAATTTTTAAAGGTCTATTTGGTGCCATACCAAGAAATGATCTACCAGCAGCCATGTAAACAAGCCAAGAGATCAAAAAGTCGCTTTTGCCAATTTTAGGTGGGCCACCCAGTACCAATAGACCTCTTTTCGTTAAAATTCTTGGTGAGATTATATCTTCTGGTATTGGCGTTTGATCATTCAAGTATTCTTTCACACTGAAAAAGGGAATTTTTTGACCGATGTTGAAAAAGCTTTGTTCCATATTACTCCTTTTAAAATTAAATTTAGGCAACAGAAGCCAAGGTTTTGGCTTTAATTTTCGCAAGTAATTTACCTAAATGCGGTTCTTCAACCATATCAAGGCAGCCACTTCGATCTTTAGCAGGGTATCCCCAAGTATTAATAGTCTGACAGACAAATGAACGTTTCTCTGTACCATCATCTTTCTTGATTCCAACCATGCTGATTACCTCATCAACTATCCCTGGAATCTCACTAGCAGTTTTAGCTCCTTCACATTGAGGTAGCCAAGTTGGACGATTGCAGTCATCGAGATATTGACCTAATGTGCCAACTATTATGATGTCTTTATCTCTGATATGTTGAAACTGATTGAGCCAAGCCATCATCTCTTGCGCAAGTATTCCGTAAGCAGCTCTCATGTCTTGCTTTCCACTTCTCTCAGAAAAAGCTTCAGGTTGCATTTTTGCCCATAAGAGACAAAGACGTGATGCTACGGTAATGCTATCAATGAAAATACATCGATATTTAGAAAACTCTTCATTGTATTTACTTGATACGTGCTCATAGTGTCTTTGGCTATACGCTTGATCAGATTTTAGTGCAGGGTTTGGACCACCAATTAGGCAAGCAATATCACGAGCTTGATTCCAAGTACGAACACTAATAGAATCTCCCTGCCAATCTTGAACAGCAAGCAGACCTGCTTCAAAGTCAAGACAAAGTGTTGGTTCACTTATAGTCTTTAAGAGGCTGGTTTTACCAATACCGTAAGGACCAAAAATTACTACTTTTATGCCTGTGGTTGTTTTCAGTCTTTCATTATTGTTTAAAATTTTAAAAGTCATTTATTCACCTCAATGTTATATGTTATATATTCAGGAAAGGTAGAATTTATGTTCAATTTTTCTTTTTGCCCTTGTAGTAGATGGAAGAGAGTTTTGTACGTATTTTTCTTATCATAGTATTTAAAGTAGTTCTTGATATGTTGTTCATCTTAGCAACTTCATATAAGTTAAAGTACTTGAGTTGCTCGCATATCTTTTGCATCTTTCTTGGTAGTGTTGAAATCATGTAATCTACATCAGTACGTTTCGCTACTTCATTTTCAAAAGCTTCTGTTTTCTCAATATTGATGTAGTTATTAATATTGCGTTTTATACATAGTTGTTTCTCTAATAAGTTGTTGGCACGACGTTCAGTTAATCTTGCTACAAAAGTGTTAAAGCTACCTTTACTTTCATCATATCTATCAAGATAAGTCCAAATTTCACAGAAAAGTTCTTGCTCAAGATCTTCATGAGTTTCATGAGCAAAGCATTCAAAAAGTTTTAATCTCTTAGCTTGATACCGTATATTTTGAACAACTATGGCAGTTTTTAGTTTCATAACTTTTCCCTAAAACAATTAATGCTTTAAGGATGAGAACTTATAGGTGCACTTTGTAGGACAGGAGCAAAAATAAATAATACAGATGCAATTTTAACCTATTGATATTCTATTGTTTTTTTTCGAGAATAATACAGTTCGATTTTCAAATAATACTGCAATAAAAAATTAGGCAAAAATTCATTTTTTTTGGACAAAAATTTTCCAAATCCTGAATATATATTATATAAGCCTTTCAAACTCATCACAGGTGTCAATTCTTACACAATCAGGAAGAGCAGCAATAGCAGCAAGTATAAAAGAGCAGTCTCTACATCTTGCCTGGGGCAGTGGTGATGCCAATTGGGAAAGTAGTCATCAAGTCGAAAAAGTTTTTGTTGAGGATAAAATAGCCCTAGATCACCATCCCATTAAAGACGTAAAAGTTTTTATCGGACAAACAACTTATCAGCCAAATACAGTTGATAGTAGTACTGGTGTAATAAAACGTACGGAAAATAGCTCTATCACGGCAAATAGTGCAGTTACTGTAGAATATACTCAAAGCACACCACCTGAACCTATAAATTCTATAAAGCTCTTGAATGAACTTGGCAGACGTACTGCAGATGAGGTTCTCTTTTGCACAGGTGATGAGAATGGAGAGCTTTTGACTCCTTCTGGAAGGTTTAGGCCTTCTGATGTACCAACCAATAATCTTTTTCTCAAATTCACTTTCGATTTCACGGATGCAGCAAATCGAGTAATCAGAGAGCTAGGGGTTATGGTTGGTACTAAAGTAAAAAAAGAATTACCTGAAGGACAGAGATATTTTGAACCTCAAGATATAGAAGACCATGGGATTTTATTGATTTTGGAACATACAGTACCACTTATCAGAACATCTGCAACTCGGGAAACTTTTTCATTTGTTGTAACTTTTTGAATTTTTCTAGCATAAAATGACTTTAAACGCCTATTATAACCGCTTTAATCCTGACAAAGGATACGAAAAAAGCTTGTTTCTAGCAGGAAGAGGTCTACAGTCTGCAGAACTAAACGAGACTCAGGAGTATGCTCTCTCTAAGCTTAAAGGCATAGGTGATGCAATATTTCGTGATGGCGATGTTATAACAGGAAGCAATTGTATTATAGATAGAGAAACTGGCAAAGTTACACTTGAAGGAGGAAAAATCTATCTGCGTGGAGCGGTGAGAAAGGTAAGGGAAGAAAAATTTGTTATTCCTCTTAATACTATAGCTCGCATAGGTATTTATTATCTAGAATCTACCATTACAGAACTTGAGGACGAAAATCTTCGTGATCCTGCAGTTGGTACAAGAAACTATCAGGAAGTAGGAGCTGCAAGGCTTAAAGTTTCTACCATTTGGGGTTATCAAGCTGAAGGTGTTTCTTCCCCTTTTTCTGTAAATGGAGAATTTTATCCAATTTATAACATTGAAAATGGAGTATTGATAGAACATTCACCGCCACCACAAGCAAATATAGTAACTACTGCTCTTGCTCGTTATGACAAAGAAGCAAATGGATCTTACGTAGTAAACGGTTTAGAAGTAATGTGTTTGCAGAGAGAAGAAGGGGACGAAAAGGGGAAAAAAATATTTGTGATTAATGAGGGCAAGGCTCATGTTGATGGTTATGAAATTGAGTTACCTCATAGTATTCGTGTTTCTTTTGATGAAGATCCAGATATAAAATCAGTTGAATCAGAACCACATACTTTTCAGCCAAATAGCCAAAGAGTAATGGAACTGAAGGTTAATGATTTTCCAATAAGTGAAATTAAAAAAGTAGATATAACTGTTCAAAAAACTATTACCATTACTCACGGTTCATATTCAGGAGCCATTGATCCGATACCTGACTCTGCAGTACTTGAAATTATTCAAATTAAACAAGGCAATGTTATTTATGAAAACAGCATAGATTATAAACTAAACGCAGGAAACGTTGATTGGTCATTACCAGGCAAAGAACCAGCTCCTGGAAGTAGTTATCAAATAACTTACCGCTGTCGCACTCATGTAAGTCCTGAAGATATAAGTGAGCAGGGGTGTAAAGTAAAAGGAGCAGTTGATAACAGCTTGGTTCTAATTGATTACACCTGGAAAATGCCCCGCTTTGATTTAATTACTATCGATAGCAAAGGAGTGGTAAGAAGAATAAAAGGAATTTCCCACTCTTGGAGACCATCAATGCCAAAAGCACCTAACGGACAACTTTTGCTTTGCTATATTCATCAGACATGGAAAGAAGGCGAAAAAGTAAAAGTAGTGAACAATGCTATTCATGCTGTACCTATGAATGAGCTTGAAGCAATGAAAAAAGGAATAAATGATCTTTATGCGCTGGTTGCAGAGGAGCGTTTACGCAGTGATGCAAATTCAAGAGAACCTACAACGAAAAAAGGAGTATTTGTTGATTCGTTCTTCGATGATGATATGCGTGATCAAGGAATTGTGCAGACTGCAGCGATAGTAAATAGAGAGCTAGTTCTGCCAATAGATGTAGAAGTTGCAGATATTGAAAAAGGTGGGGAAAGATATCTTTTGCCATATGAACTTGAGCCGGTATTGGAACAGCTTTTACAGACTAAAAGTGAAAAAATTAATCCATATCAAGCTTTTGATAAAGTAACCGCAAAAATTACCATAAATAAAAACATTGATCACTGGACAGAGGTTACCACGAATTGGAAAAGTCCAGTAACCAGAGTATTTAATACTAGAGAAACAACAGAGCTGATGTCAAGTAATTCATATGAAGCTGAATTTATGAGAGAAGCAGTACAGAATTTTGAAATTGAAGGTTTTGAGCCAAATGAAAAGCTCAAGGAGGTGAAGTTCGATGGTATCTTCATTCAGCCTACTGCGTAAGAGGTAAAAAATATGCTCACAGCTAACAACAATGGAAAATTAAAGGGAAAGGTGAAAGTACCAGCAAATATTCCAGCAGGTACTAAATTAGTACAGTTTTATGGGGATAAGGGAAGTTATGGAGAAGCAACGTATACTGGTAAAAAAACTATTACCATAGAAGAGCGAAGAAGAGTTTTTGCCAGCAAACGTGTTGATCCTTTAGCACAAACATTTACCTTGGATGAGAGTAGGCATATAGGAGGTGTAGAGCTATGGTTTACAAATAAAGGCAAAAAACGTGTTGTTGTGCAGATTAGGGAAACAACAGTTGGAGTGCCCTCGCAAACAGTCATTGCTGAAAATTCCATCGAGCCAACCAAGATCAATACTGATGGCACAGCAACACGTACAACTTGGTCACCAGTGTTTTGTCATGCAGAGCAGGAATATGCAATAGTTTTACTTACTGATGACGGGGAAAATGCGGTCAAAGTAGCAGAACTTGGCAAATATGATGCAGTAAATAGCCGTTGGGTAACAAGTCAGCCATATCAAGTAGGAGTATTACTCTCATCGAGCAATGCAAGTACGTGGACAGCGCATCAGAATTTTGACCTTACTTTTCGACTACTAGCTGCAAAATTCACCGAATTTTTTCACCTTTTTGATCTTGGGAAAGTTACTGCAAATAATACATCAGACTTAATAGCTTTGACAAATGTTGAAAAAGTGGGTTTTGATACGAATGTAGAGTTTATTTTAGTAGATGAAAAAGGGGGAGAGAGTTTTCCACTGCCATTAAGTTAAGGAAAGAATGGTTAAAAACTGAACTAAAAAGTCAGAAATAATTAAGGATTTATGACAAATACTGAAACAGAATAGAGTAAACTTTAAAGCAGATAAACTCTGAAGTGTAAATTACTTAAGAAATAGTTTGTTTAGAAGTCATTTTACAGGAGCTATGGCAATAAGCTACCCAGTTATTATCAGAAGATATGAATACTACCTCTAGTCAAAATATGTGTTTTCTAACCCTTTTTTGGTAATTGAACGAACGAAGATAAGGTACCTTATGACGATCAACTTTCCTTCCCTTTCTTACCGCCAAAGTGTTCATCAAAAATAGCTTTGATAATTGATCCATAATGCAGTCAGTATCTGATTCCGTAGCAAAAATGTCGAAAGCCAAGTTTTTGATCGCGTTAAATGAGACAGATTTGTTAATGCTCCTCTTAAGCTTATCATCGGTTAAGTCCATATTCAACGCTTCTTCTACATCTTCTGTCATAACACTTTCTAGGTTGCTAATAAAGATAGCTGACCAAAAATCCTGTTTAACAGACTCAACACTTTTTCCTGTAAAATTTTCTAGACTTAGTCTTCCTTTGAGTTTTGCAAAAAATGTCTCAACTCCCCAGCGTAAAAAATATAACTCCTTAAATCCTCCAGTTTGAAACTTTTGTTCATCCATTAATGATGTAGCTAACACTTCAATTTCACCAGATGGCAGTACCACTTTGAAGCGTTATTCCACTATTTTCTTGTTTTATCTTACGCTGAGCACATATGGTAACCTCAACACTAGATGGGCTTTTTTCTTCAAACATAGCATTCACTTCATTAAAAGATGATCTGGGACATCGAATGA
Organism: Wolbachia endosymbiont of Nasonia oneida; assembly: GCF_009012935.1. Classification (NCBI taxonomy): domain Bacteria; kingdom Pseudomonadati; phylum Pseudomonadota; class Alphaproteobacteria; order Rickettsiales; family Anaplasmataceae; genus Wolbachia; species Wolbachia endosymbiont of Nasonia oneida. The sequence goes on from NZ_QESS01000006.1 coordinate 24,439, forward strand.
CATAAGCAATTTTTCTTTTTGTAAGGCTAGAAAGAAATTTATAAGATAAATATACAAATCAGTAAGTCATTAGTATTTACAACTTTAAGCATTTCATCTGCTAAGTTAATTTCATGAGTGTTACCTCTATCTAACACTGACCTTATGGCAACATTATTTAGCACATCTTAACAAACCGCAAAGGTTGCACTTGCATAATCACCTAAATCTTTTGGTTTTTGGTTACGTATTTTTCTTGAGCCAAATTCATTTTTTATTTCAACGCTTGTTGGTAAAATGATTTTGGAGGCATCAAGAGCTAACACTCTAAAGCCAAAACAAGTTTTAAATTTTTGGTCTTGGTAGTACAAGGAAACCACACCTTCGTTAATTTCTGAAAATGCACTGTGTTTCATTTTTTTTCTTGCTTGACTAAAAGCACTAGCAGTAACGGTATAGTCTTTTTTCCTATATAAAATAAATTCGTTTAGTATTACTTGCAGCGACTTTACACTTTTTCTTAAAATTAAGATAAATATGTCAATAAAAGATAACTTCCTCTTTCTCATAAAATCTTTTGAAGATGATTTATGGGATTCTATAAATTCTAGACTTGCCAATTCATTTTGAATAAATTTTATTACTGCCTTTTTTACTCATACTACCTTTAAACTTATTGGTATACATCATTATCCCATAAAATCTATCTTTTTTCCTTAACTTAATGGCAGTGGAGAGTTTTCTGTCTGATAATTTGCCGCTTGCACTGCGTGAAAGACTATCTGGAGAACTAACAGTAAAAGCAAACCTAAAAGGTGGGAAAAAAAGAAGTCCAGTACTTTATCCAGGTTTGCAGTTAGTTCTAGGAAATATTTCAGAGTCCGGAGATTATGTCACGAGGAGCATTACCGCCGGCTCTAACACTAAGATTACCATTACCTATGATGCGCTAATACCTGGTACTGCAGATGTTAAAGCATATGTGCAGAAGGGGGTGGAAAAATGGCAGTTAGTTGATTTAACAGCGGGAAAACCAATCGGAGAAAATTGGGTGGAAAGAACTCACGTGCTATCAAATTTTAATGGTAATGAGACAAGGATAAAATTGGTTTTAAGTGGAACGGTTGTCTATCGTCCAAAAGTCAAAAATCTACGAATCATTGTCACATAGCAGAATGTCAGATGATAAAACAAGCAGAGGATATCCTTTGCCGCATCCAGAAAATATTGCTGTTCAAGATGTGGTCCGTATCCGCACAGCCATAGAAAAGATAGATGAAGATATGAGTGAAAGAGATAACAATCTTAAAAAAGCATTTGAACGACTGAATTTTGAAACTTTCTTGAATTTTTGGGAATGAAAGAAGCAATATACCAAAGGATAAAGGATTTAGCAGTAAATAGCACACCTGATCAACTGGCATATCTTGCAAAATCGCTAGAACTGATAGCAGATAAAAAAGTTATTTCCAACGTTGTGCAAATGACTAAAGTAAAAGAAATAATTGATGCACTACAAAAAAGACTTAAGGATTTAGCAGCAAATAGTACACCAGATCAACTAGCATATCTTGCTAAAGCATTGGAATCAATAGTCGACAAAAGTGCGGTTTCTGAAATTGTACAGATGACAGATGGTAAGCTAAAAGAACTTCTTGATAGTGCAAAAAAACACTTAACTGATCTGGATAATAAAAAAGCTAGTTCTTTAGCAGTGATCTCTGAATCAGAGAAGCAGTTATTAAAGAGAATTGATGAAAAAGGGACAACAAATTTATCGCTACTTGATACGAGAAAGAATGCCAATATTGCAGCAATAAATAGTGTTGGCAATGATCATAAAGATGGTCTTAAAGGTTTAGTGAATAACTTCCGTACTGTTAATGATGTACCAAGTGGCTCATCAATCATGAAAGAAGTAAGAAATCGTCATATGATTGAACCTGGAGCATTACCTTTTTTATTTGGTGTACTAAGTAGAAAAAATAATTACTTTGGTCACGGAACTTTTACAACTGAGCTTGGTCAGTGGAGTAGTGATGTAACAAAAACAGACTATATGCTGCAACTACTAGCAGGTACTCACACATATGATACAAGCTATGTTAGTTTTTATCGGCCAAGACAACTCAGTTTTTTAGAAGGAAGTAAAGGTACATTTATCTATGGAGAATCATACCCAAGATTCATGTATGATGGATTTTCGGAGCAATTCAATATGTTGAAATACCCTTATGCTGCATTGGGAGTAATATTCGTAAAAAACACAAGCAATGTAGATATAAGTAAAACTCTAAACTTTGTTGGATCTGCAATGTGGTATAAAGATGAAGTTAATTATGGAGGAGCAGGATTATTTATAGGTACACCTGATAAAACTAATACAAGGAAGTCAGAGATTTCGAGAATTACTTGGACACGTATTTACCAGCATGAAATTAGCGGTCCTGAATTTATTGCATCAGGTAACATAATCATTCCAGCAGGAAAAACTGTTACAGTGTTACTTTATACGTCATCCAATCTTCACTCAGGAAATGAAAGAGTTGGTGAGACACCTGAGTTCTTTGCAAGTGAGCACATGTATAGCACAATCTATGGTCAATTTATTCAGTGGGGAATATATAACTTTCGCAGCAATTTTCTGACTACAGGACTTGAAATAGATGTAGAGAGAACACTAAGAGCGTGGCAATGTCCAGGATTAGATGCAACATATAAACTTTGGCATTAAAAAAACATATAAGTTGAAAACAAAATACTTTAAAACAAGCCAGAGAGAATTTTTATTGTTAATTGTTTAACAGGTGGGAAAAATTGTTCAACGCAGTAAAAAGAATATTTAAGAAGAGCTATTGCAAAATGCGAAATTTTCTATACTTTCTAGTTTCTGTCTTTATTTTAATAAATATACTAAATCTTAAAAAGTAGTAATCAGAAGAAGAAAATTAAAAGAGTTTTCTTGACAATTTTAAAGAGCAAGTTTTAGCAGATAACTATATGACAGAGGAATTTTTACACGGAGTAAATGTTATTGAGGTAACCTCAGGGTCAAGAACAGTACGCACAGCTAAATCATCAGTGATAGGTGTAATTGGTACTGCTCCTGAAGCGAACGTGCCACTGAATAAACCAGTACTGATAGCAGGAAGCTTAAAAGAAGCAGCAAGACTTGGAAAGAGTGGAAGTTTACCTTCTGCAGTAAATGGAATATTTTCCCAAATTGGTGCAACAGTAGTGGTTATTCGAGTTAAAGAGAGTGATAACAGTGATCCAAAGCTCAAAGAAAGTGAAACTATTCAAAATATAATTGGTGGAGTTGATAAAGAAACCGGAGAATATCAGGGAATTGAGGCATTTCTCAGCAGTGAAAGCATAGTTCATGTTGCGCCAAGAATATTAATTGCACCTCAGTTTACTCATCAGTTACCTGAAATAGATGGAGTAAATTCAGTAGTGAGTGCTTTAATTTCCATAGCAGAAAAATTAAGAGCAATTATTGTTGCAGATGGACCAAATACTAATGATGAAGAAGCAATAAAATGGAGAAAAAGTGTAGGCAGCTCAAGAGTTTACGTTGTTGATCCATGGGTTAAGGTATTTGAAGGGGAAGAAAAACCGGCAAGCCCATTTGTAGCAGGTTTAATAGCTAAAATAGACAGCGAACAAGGCTTATGGCATTCACCTTCAAACAAAGAGATAAATGGTATTGTTGGAACAAGCAGGCCTATTGATTTTACGCTCGGTAATACAAATTGTAGAGCAAACCATTTAAATGAAAATGAAGTAACAACGATAATTCATCAAAATGGCTACAGGCTTTGGGGCAATAGAACATGTTCAAATGATTCGAAATGGGCTTTTCTGTCAGTGAGAAGAACTGCAGATTTAATCAATGATAGTCTACTTCGAGCTCATCTATGGGCAGTTGATCGCAATATTACCAAAACTTATATAGATGATGTGATTGAGGGGGTGAATTCTTACCTTGCAAGTTTAAAAGCACAAGGGGCGATTATTAGCGGAAAATGTTATGCAACACCAGAACTCAATACACCGGCAAATATTGCAAGCGGGAAAGTGTCTTTTGATTTTGAGTTCATGCCACCATATCCAGCAGAACAGATTACTTTCAGGTCACATCTTGTGAGTGGTGCAATATTGTAAAAAGGAGAAAGAGAAATGCTACCAAAGATTTTAAAGAATTTTAACATATTTGTTGATGGTCGTGGTTATGCAGGAAAAATAGATGAAATAACTCTGCCAAAGCTTACCATAAAAACTGAAGAATATAGAGCTGGTGGTATGGATATTCCAATAAATATTGATATGGGCATGGAAAAGCTAGAAGCAGATTTTACTTTTTCTGAATACGATACAGAGCTCTTTCGGCTATTTGGGTTGATAAATGGAAATTCAGTAGCTTTGACGCTCCGTGGTGGAATGCAAGGTAGTGGAAGTAATGATATTGAAGCAGTAATAATCAATTTAAGAGGCATTTTTAAAGAATTTGATTTTGGTAACTGGAAACCTGCTGAAAAAGCAACGCTCAAATGCACTGTAGCTGCCCATTACTACAAACTTACGATAAATGGCAATGAGCTGATAGAAATCGATGCTGAAAATATGATTAGAAAGATAAATGGTGTTGATCAGATGGCCTTGCTGCAAACGGTTTTAGGCATCTGATATAGTTGACAAAATTACATAAAAATGTTAAAATATAAGAAGTTGTAGGTATATAGTTAATATGGATTCTAAAGCTCATACAAATTCCATAGAGCAGCTAACTGGTTTACTTGTTAGTGTAGCACAATCTCAAGACAAGTCCGTTTTAAAGTTATTAACTGAATTAATGGAAGAAGAAATTGAAGATATGGAATTATCTAAGATTGCTGACGAACGCTATAAAGAAAAGAGGGTTAAACATCAAGATGCCTTCTGGGATTAAGCCCTTACAATATAGACTATTCAGAATCTGTCATAAAGAAAGACATTCCGGCTCTTCCAGCAAAAGTAAAGTTAATGATTAAGAAGGCAATAATGGAGCGTCTAACAGTTGATCCAATTGGACTTGGAAAGCCATTAAAGCATAACTTAAGTGGACAACGTAGTCTACGGGTGAGTACCTATCGTATACTTTATTATATAGATGTACCAGAACATACAGTAGTTATTACTTCAATTGAACACAGAAAAGATTCTTATCAAAGCTAATCCTATTTATAGCACCATACAAAGAAATTAGTTATGTAAAACCGATATAGACTTTTATTTAATTAACTTTTTAAGGAGGAACATGCAAGCTATAACACTTAATAACCCAATAACAGTTGATGGTATTTCTGTCTCAGAACTTACTGTTAGACGTCCAAAAGTTAGAGACTATTTGGCAATAGAACGCCTTAATGGTAGTGATCTGAGTAAGGAAGTAACTTTGACTGCCAATTTGACATCAGTTGCAAAAGAAGCGATTGAAGAGTTAGATATTGCTGATTATGTGAAAGTTCAAGAGGTATTAAAGGATTTTTTTTCACCGATTATCCAAAAAACTTGAGATTAGAAATACTAGTGCTTGGCTCTATCATAGGTGGTGGAGTTGAGCACATTCTTGATATGGAGATTAGTGAGTTTATTTCATGGAGCAAATTAGCTAGGGAGTTCAAATGTCAGTATTATCAATAAAAATAGGTGCGGTACTTGATGACAGTTTTAATACTGTAATAAAGGGAAGCAGTAGTCAACTTACCCGTCTTGGTGAGAATATAAGAAAGCTTGACTCATCTTTAAAATCAGTATCAAAGTTTAAGCAGTTGGGTAGTGATGTTTTGACTAGCAGGAGGTCTTGGAAGTGCTTTGAAGATCAGGTAAAATCTTTAGCTAAACAAATGAAAACAATAGAGAAACCAAGCAAAACTTTAAAAGCTGAGTTTGATAAAGCTAAGTTTTCTGCAACAAAAGCAAAAGAAGCATATTTGAAAAAGAGAGATGCTTTGCATTCATTAAATGAAGAAGTAAGGAAAAGTGGAAAGGATATTAAATCCTTAGTAAGAGATCAATATAAACTTGGTTCTTCTATTGAAGTGCTAAAAGGTAAGTATGGTAAGCTTGGGTCTGCAATACGTAGTCACCAAAGTTTTTTAGCAAGTAAAGCACATTTTAAGTCACAAATTGTAGAGACTATTGGGCTAGGGCTAACGCTTGCAGCTCCAGTTAAAGTTGCGATTGACTTTGAAAGTGCTATGGCTGATGTTACAAAAGTGGTAGATTTTAAAAAAGGAACGGATGAAGCAACTAAATTTGCAAAGAAGTTAAAAGAGATGTCACGTACTATACCATTATCAGCCGCAGAACTGGCACAAATAGCTGCAAGCGGCGGTCAACTTGGTATCAAGAAAGAAGACCTTTTTAAGTTTACAGAAGTAGTAGCAAAAATGTCAACAGCATTTGATATGTCTGCAGAGCAAGCGGGTGATTCCATAGCTAAACTTTCAAATGTTTATGGAATTGATGTTAGTGGGATGGAACACGTTGGTAATGTAATCAATCACTTATCAGATAACACTGCTGCTAAAGTAAAGGATATGGTACAAGCGCTTGCTATAGTTGGTGGTACTGCAAAACAGTTTGGATTAAAGTTTGAACAAACCAGCAGCTTAGTAAATGCTTTCATTAGCTTAGGCAAACAACCAGCGAAAGCTGCAACTGCTATAAATGCTTTACTTTCTAAGCTTCAAACTGCTGAAGGTCAAGGAAAAGAGTTTAAGGCAGCACTAGAAGAAATGGGCATAGCCGCAGAAGAAATGGTACAAAGGATAAGTGAAAATGGGGAAGAAGCACTACTTTACTTTTTTCAAACTCTAAAGAAAATGGATAACCAGGAGCGTTCTACAATCCTTATGAAACTTTTCGGTCAGGAATATCAAGATGATATTGCATTATTAGCTGGAAGTTTTAACAAATACGAAGATGCAATAAAGTTATTGGCTAATACAGAAAAGTACAAGAGCTCTCTACAAGAAGAATTCAAAAATCGTGCAGACACTACAGCTAATAAATTACGACTTCTTCGAAATGCAATAGCTGAAGTTGGTATGAACCTGGGCTCAGTGATGCTGCCTACTTTAAAATCTATAGCTGAATTTTTACAAGAAAAAACTAGATATATAGCAGAGTTTGCAGAAAAATATCCAACTTTAACCACGGCGATCATGGGTACTGTAGCAGCCTTGATAAGTTTAAAAATTGTAGCAGTAGGACTAGGATACGGATTTACATTGCTAGGAAGTACGATTTTTAGTCTGAAAGCAAACCTACTTGGAGTATTTTCATTTTTATCAGCTACAGTTTTTCCTGCAGTAATAATAGGACTAAGAGCAATAACACTTGCTGTAATGAGTAATCCTATAGGACTTTTAATTACTGGACTTATCACAGGTGCAGCACTTGTGATAACTAACTGGCAAAAAGTGAAGGAATTCTTTGCTAGTTTTTGGAAATCAATCATAAAACCGATAGGAGAGGCTTTTTCATGGGTGGGAGATACAGTTAGTAGCGTATTTGGGAAAGTGTCAGAAAATAGTCCAATAAAAGAATTTGAGAAGAGAAAAACTGTTATTTCGTTAGTTGATGGAGAAGCTAGCAATTTACTTTCTAAAAATAGTGTTTTTAATAATGGGAATCCTTTATCAAATAATAGTGTGATGAAAGGAATTTCTAAAAATAGCTGGAATAATGTTAAAATTAAACATGCTATTGCAGAAAAGAAATCTATAGTAGATGAGAAAGATCTCAATCTGAAAGAGTACGTAAAAAGCAAATATGAAAATAAAACTTTTAACCAAACTCAACATAATTATTTCAACATAAGTGTACAAGCAGCACCAAATCAAGATGTTCGTAACCTTGCTGATGAAGTAATAAAAAGGATAAGAGAAAAATCACGTGATGTTCTGTTTGATACCATAGACCCTGTTTATTAAAATGTTGTCTCTTGGTCCGTATAAGTTTGCTCCAACAAGTTTAAAGTATAATAGAGAAAATCGTTGGAGCACAATTGAGTGTATTGAAAATATGCCACTATTACAAAATATCGGTCAAGGTATAGAAGATATAGATTTAGAAGGAACGATTTATCTACATAATCTCAATGGGCTCAATCAATTAAAGAATATGAAAGAAGCTGAAAAACCACATGTTTTAGTAGATAGTTTAGGTAATATTTTAGGACAGTTCGTAATTACCAGGTTAGAAGAAAAGCAGATGTATTTTTTACCTAATGGACTACCAAGAAAAGTTGAATTTAGTTTGAGTTTGAAGAGCTATAGATGACTATATATTACTTAACCAAAGAAGGAGAAATGCTAGACCTGATTTGCTGGAAGCATTATGGGTATAGTAGTGGAGCAGTGGAGGAAGTATTGCTTGAAAATCCAGGCCTTGCAGAATACGGAAGCTTTTTGCCTGCAAGATTAAAGATAAAGCTTCCTACTATTCAGAAAATAATACAAAAGTCAAAATTAAAGGTCTGGGAATAAATGCAGCCAGATTTTATAATAGATAAATGTGAATCAATGAAAGATAGAGTCATATCATTGCGCCTTACAGATGAATCAGGAACAATAGACGATGTAGTTGAAGTGTGTGTTGATTACAGAGATGAAAACTTAAATATTCCGAATGAATTGAATATTTCTTTAGGGTACAGGGAAATCGGAGTGATGCCCATGGGTGTATATACAATTAATGAAATTACGGTGCAGAGTCCGCCTAAAACCTTGCTAATAAAGGGTCATGGAACAAATTTAAGACTATCATTAAAAGAGAAAGTATCTAAAGAATGGCATCAAATTACTCTAGGTAACTTGGTTAAGGAAATAGCAGAAAAGCACGGATATGGATGCAGAGTTGCAGAAGAATTTGAAAATGTGTTGATACCACATATTAACCAAATAGATGAAAGTGATATAAGTCTGTTAACAAAGATCGCAACAGAGCGTGAAGGAATGGCAAAGCTAGCTGGCGGATATATACTTTTTATTCCAAAAGGCAAAGCAAAATCGGCAACTGGAAAAGCTTTAGGAACAACAGCTATTAGACCTCAAGACACGATAAATTGGAAAGTGCATTTTACCGTACGTGATAAGTATAATTCAGTAGTAGCAAAATGGCACAGCTATGAAAAGGGCGAAACTATTAAAGAAACAGTTGGTAGTAGCGAGCCAAGTTATATTATGCTGGAACTTTACTCTAATGCAGAGTCAGCGTTGAGTGCAGCAAATGCTAAGTTAAAACAACTAAAGCGAAATAATGCAGTATTGGATATCACTATACCTGGTAATCCAGAGTTATTTGCAGAAGCTAAACTTAATCTTATAGCTTTTAATCAAGCGGTAGATGGTGAATGGATAGTTAACAGAGCGGAGCATACTTTAAATAGCTCAGGTTACCTTACTATGTTGTCAGCATCTTTGAGTAAGTAATGTTAATAAAAAATGAGTAAATGATCTATTTAATATTAAAAAGATGTTGAATATGGATAAATTGGGTCAAGATACAAAAAACAAGCTGCATTTTTGGTGGCTTATAGCAGTAATAGTATGTATTATTGCTACCTATTCCTACATGAAGGCAAAAGCTGCAGATAATTATAAAACGATATTACGCATTGCTTCTCAAAATTGTAACTTAGAGACTGTAAAATTCTTAGTAGAAAATCTATTAGATATTAATGTGCAGATCCCTAAATTAACAGCACTACATTATGCTGCAGAAGAGGGATGTGCAGAGGTTGTAAAATTCCTAGTAGAAAAAGGAGTTGATATAAATGCTACGAAATATGAAAGATGGACACCTTTACATGCAGCTACATATGAAGGCAAATTGGAGATAATTAGATTTTTATTAGACAAAGGTTCAGACCCTACCATTAGAGATACAGATGGAAAAACACCAAGGAAAATTGCTGTATTAAGATCACGGCATAATAAGGACAAACCTTATGATGAAATCATTAAGCTACTTGCAGAAGCAGAGGACCGATACGAATCAACAAAAAGTAATCACTAAAGCTGTAAGTTTTCTATAATCTGTATATAAACTTCTAAAACTATCCATAACAAGTTAATATTTTCACATGAAAAAGCAAAAAATCCCAATTACGGTAATTATTACCATATTAATCCAAACCGTAGCATTGATATGGTGGTTATCCAAATTAGACTCAAGGGTACAATTTCACGATAAACTTATTGAATATGGTTTAATGGAAAAAGTGTTAGTGCTTGAGGAAAGGGTAAAAAATCTTTCTGAGGAATTGGATGAGTTTAAATTACACGTTCTAGGCGGAAAAATTAAATCTTAATACCTTTACCTAAACTCACAATGATTAAATACATTTTATCCGTTGATGGAGGTGGCATTAGAGGCGTCATACCAGCCATTGTACTAGCAGAAATAGAAAAGAGGGCAAAGAAACCGATAGCTGAAATCTTTGATTTAATGGCAGGAACCTCAACTGGTGGAATTGTTGTAGCAGGGTTATGTAAAAAAGATGAACGGGGAAATCCCCAATATTCAGCAAATGATTTAGTTGAGCTTTACCAAAAGTACGGAGCATATATTTTCAAGTCATCATTCTTGAGGCGATCAATACTATCTTGGTTTAACTGTGCACAATACCCACATAAAAATATTGAATCTGTACTGGATAAATATTTTGGTGATGATACCCTACAAAACACTTTAAGTAATGTAATGATTACAAGTTATGATATTCACAATAATTGTCCATTTTTCTTCAAAAGTTGGAAAGAGGATAGGAATTTCATTAAGTTAAAAGACGCACTCAGAGCCACAACAGCAGCACCAACATACTTTGCACCTAAGTATTTAGAAGTTAAGCAAGAGAAAAGAGTGCTAGTGGATGGAGGAGTGTTTGCCAATAACCCAGCGGCTTGTGCTTATGCAAATAGTAAAAAACTTTTCCCTAATGAAGAAATAGTGCTGGTGTCAATTGGCACAGGTAGGCTATCTAATCGAATAAAGTACAGAAAATTAGGAAAGATAGCCTGGATAAAGCCTCTGTTAAATGTGATGTTTGCTTCGAGTCTTGATGTAGTGAATTACCAGCTAAGTAATGTAATGGACGACAGATACATCAGGATACAATCACAACTGACAATAGCGTCGGCTGAGATGGATAATGTAACACCTAAAAATATTAAATGTCTGCAGCAGGAGGCAAATGCAATGATAGAAGGTAATCAAAAAGTAATCGATAAATTTTGCGATATCGTATCTTAATTTACATAAAAATGCCAAGTAAACTGAAGAAATTATACCACAAAGCAAAGAAAGGTTTAAAAAACATAGTTTCGCCCAAAAAGCATACTAAGGGTCAAGAAGCTAAAACTTCAAACGATAAGCCAAAACCGCTCTCTGAAATTGTGGTGAAACCTAGCCTATGCTTGAAAGTAACCTCTAAAGCAGAAAATGTCAAAAAAGATAAAAAAGGAATAAAAGAAAAAATACAAAGCTTAAAAACAAAACCCGTAGAAAAAGAGCTGAAAAGAGGCAAAGTGTTCAAAAAAGGCTTCAAAAAGCTAAAAGGGAAAATAAAAAGCCTAAACCCCATAAAGTCCAAGAAAAACAAGATAATCGGGAGCAAAAGACTAGCATTTTTACTAACATCTGCTACAATCGTGGCAATTTTACCAACATTCAGTCTAACTCCTCTGCCAGCACTAGCAATAACTTCTGCATGTGTTTTCAGTATTAATTTTATTGCAGTCAAGACATTAAAGAAGTTTATTAAACAACGCAAATTAGCAGTAAGATCCGAAGCTGAGCCAGAAAAGCTAGAAGAGGTATCTGTTGAACAACCGAAATCTAAGCAAATTTTCAGAGATGGTAAATAGATTTATTAAGTAAATAACTACGTTTATTTATATCTTAATACATTATTTCTGAGTACCTCTGTTTTTAATCCAGAATTCAATTCATTTTTGGACACTCACTAACAGTTAGTCCAGATGCTCGCAAGATAATATCAACAGCAATACCTGCCTTAACTAGATCCTTTGCAACCCTGATTTTCTCCGCTTTTTTAACCTTTTCTTTGCCAGTCTGCATTCCTTCAGATAGAGATTTGACTAACGCATCCAATACATCCCTTGATCCTTGGTCCTCAATTTCTTTGTATCCACCTATGAACCTCAATAGCTCATTTTCATATTCTGTTGGTTCAAGAAATAGAGCTTTAATGTTAACTGATAATGCCTTTGCTATCTCATCTAATATTTCAATTGGAATGTCTGTGTATCCTTGTTCATAGTCGTGTATTTCTTTAGATGTTGACCCGACTTTATTTGCTAACTCCTCTCGAGTGTATCTCCATATTAATCTCTGCTCTTTTATCCTTTTTCCCACTTTGTAGAGTACAGAATCAGTACAAATTTCTTTCTCTGTATCATCATATTCGTAATTAGATAAGCGAGTCGCTTGAGAAATAATATCAACTGAAACTCCTTCTTTAACTAGATTTTTTGCTACTTCTATTCTCGCTTCCTCTTGACTAATTTTTTCGCTAACATATACAAATCTTACTAATGGATAAAGCTTCTTGCGTAATTCCTGGTCCTTAATTTCTATATGTATTTTCGTTAGATAGACTATTTCTTCATCCTCATCTTCATACCAACTGTCTTCTTTTAGTTCTGTTGGTCCTGGAAGTAGATCTATAATACTAACTGATAGTGCCCCTGCTATTCTATATAATTCTTCAATTGGAATATGGCTATACCCCAGCTCATAGTTGTTTATTTCTTGGTACGTTGACCCAATCTTACTTGCTAACTCTCTCTGATTGTACCCTTGTATTAACCTGCAACTTTCTACTTTTTGTCCTATCTCGTAGTTTATAGAACCAACCGGATTAAAATCGCTTTTTCTTACAGAAGTAAACATATATCCTCATCTACAGAAACAAACCTATATATACAACACGCTAGACTATTTTACTATAAAAATTTTAACAGATAAACCAGCCATTTGCGAGATCAGAAACCCCTTCTTTAACTAGACTCTTTGCAATTTTTTGCTTCTCTAACCTTTTCTTCGCAAACCCGTATGCCTTCAAATAAAGATTCTATTAGTATGCGGCGTAATTCTTGACTCTCAATCTTTTTGTATTCTTCTATTAAATTTGATAGCTCTACCTCATCTTCTGTCGATTCGGGAAGTAAATCTACGATACTAATTGATAATACCTTTGCTATTTCATCTAATGTTTCAAGTGAAACAGCAGCTCGTCCTTGTTCATATTCGTATATTCCTTGATTTGTTATCACCCCGATTTTATTCGCTAAATCTTCTTGGGTGTGTCCTCGTCTTAACCTCCACTCTTTTATCTTTTGCCCTACTTTGTATGGAATAGGAATTTTTTTCTCCTCATATTCACCAATAGATAAGCGCGAAACAGAAACTCCTTCTTTAACTAAACCCTTTTCCGCTTTCACTGCTTTTCCACTACTTTCTTCACTAACCCGGATGAATTTTGTTAATAAGTAAAATATTTTGCGTAATTCTTGACTCTTAATCTCTTTATATCTTCTTGCTATCTCTTCTCCTTCAAGATAACTTTTTGATACTGCTTGTCCGGAAACTAGATCTTTAACACTAACTGATAATGCTTCTGCTATGGCATATAATTTTTTAATTGGAATTCTACGTCCACCTTTTTCGTATTGCAATATTAGCCAGTACTTTACACCGATTTTATTCGCTAGATCCTTCTGAGTATATCCTTGCTTTAACCTACAATTTCTTACTTCTTGCCTTACTCTGTAGTTTATAGAATCATGAGCCACTCTTTTTCACACGAACTTTAAAACAAATATATATCCTGTTCTTAAATTTTATTAAAGTTCTTCCTTAATTTTTAACTGCAAAAACTTAAGACATCCAAATCGTCCAAAAAAAGGTAAAGCCGGGAGGCCGGCCTTACCTTCAGGAACTAAAGCTTATCTTAGAGCTTTTTTTATACTCTTTTATCCATTTACCTAATCCACTAGCCTAGCTCTCTTGCTGTTCTCGCTCATGACCCTTTAGCTAATTCCACAGCTTTAACTTTAAATTCTATTGTAAATTTTTTCTACGTATACCCCCTAATTAAAAACCTCCTTCTCCACTCTTTTTAAGTAACCGTTGTAAGTGGAGAAGGAATTCGGTTGTTTAACGTTCCACAGAGGTTGCTTTACTACCCCCATGTACTCTATCCACCCACGACAATGTTTCATTCTTGCCAACTGCCTTTATTTCTTCTGTGGCCCTCTTTTCACTCCATATGCCACACCGTGTGAAACCTCCTTCTCTTATTGCCTTTTCGATCGTCTTTCCTCCTAACAGACAATTTTCCATTATTTCTCCTCCTTCTTCTTGTAATTTCTCCCACGTTTCTTTGTCTTCTACTATTACTTGTACTTGACCGTAATTTCCTGCATCGTGGCACAATCTAATTTTTAGCTCACCAAGGCTTGAATGAAGCGTCATTTGAAAATCGCTGTTATCTGATAGATCAACATAATTTCTTGTACCTCCTTTTTCGCTTCTTACTTCAATTTCACCATTGTCTATTTTTATTATGTAACTTCCTGATTCTATCCATCCTTTGTTTAGACCCAAATTGCTTGTACCTTCTATTACTTTCGCAGGCTCTACTCTACCACCAGAAAATTTCATATAAAATGTATCGTTGTCTATTTCTACCTCTTCTACGCTTCCTCCTTGAACAGCATTTTCACCAGCTTCTTTCAGCTTTTGAAGTCGCTCATTTATCTGCGGTTGAATATTTGGTTGCAGTTTGCTGTAAATTTCGCTTGCAAGTTTATCATTTAACAGATCGTAACCAAATGTTGCGCCTCTCAGTCTGGTAGAGACTCATGACCTTGAAACCAGCGATTTGGTCTCATA
>NZ_QESS01000007.1:0-32549 GCF_009012935.1 Wolbachia endosymbiont of Nasonia oneida
ACCACGGGGCTTCTTTTGCCTTTTTTTTCGTTTGGTAAATTTCTTAAATATTTATAGCTAAACGACAATCGTCATCCCGCTACTTGTTAGCGGGATCTATGCTAAGGTATGACAGTTAAGTAAGGGATCTATGTTAAGAGATACCGCGAATGAATCGCGGTATGACGGTTCGCGGTGGCATGACGATAACTTCGTCATCCCGCTGCTTGTTAGCGGCTAAGAGATACCGCGAATGAATCGCGGTATGACGGTTAAGTAGGGTGTCATCCCAGTGCTCCTTTTTTTGTCATCCAAGTAGCTGACACTGGGATCTAGCCTTTATTATTTGGTTAAAATTAAGTCTTCTGGATCCAAGTATCAGCTACTTTCATGACACCATTCTTTTTCCTGGATCCCAGTGTCTGGGCACTGGGATGACAAGAAGAGGGTACTGGGATGATATTAGAACCGTCTCAAACTACAATGTTTCCACAAAGTATATAATTAACATCCACGCCTTTAGTTAGATTCCACTCACGCTTTATTACGTCGTACTCCATACCAGCCATATCTTGTAGTGTTACATTGTTTTCTCTTAGGTGATTTGCAATTTCTGACGGCTTGAGAAATTTATTCCAGTTATGTGTACCTTTTGGCAGCCAATTTAATATGTACTCTGCACCAATTATTGCAAGACAAAAGGATTTAATAGTTCTATTTATTGTGGATATAAAGATTAACCCCTCCGGTTTTAGCAGTTCTATCGCTTTTTTCATGAAAAGCTCTAAATTATCCACATGTTCAACTACTTCCATCAGCAGAACCACGTCGTACTTCTTGTCATTGCTTAGCTCTTCAATGCTGGTGTGTATATATTCTATATTTAACCCTACTTTTTTTGCATGTGAATGCGCTACTTTTATGTTTTCTTCACATACATCTATTCCCACAACATTAATGCCAACGCGTGCCATTGACTCTGACAAAATGCCACCACCGCATCCAACATCAAGCAATGATAATTCTTTCAAATTGCATTTTTTTAACTCTTTTATTTTCTCAATAATGTAAGATACTCTAACAGGATTCATCATGTGCAATGGTTTGAATTTGCCGTTCTCATCCCACCACTGGCCTGCCATTTTAGCGAATTTTGATATTTCATCTTCGTTATAAGTTTTTGTTTTTTTTTTCTTAGAGGTTATATTGCTGAGTTTATCAAGGCGTTTTTTATGTCTGCTTTCTTTTGAAAATTCTGTTTCGAGGAATTGTTTGACTATGTCTTTTGCTAATCCACTCGCAGTAAACCCTGCACCAAGACACAGTACATTTGCGTTGCCATGCTCGCGAGCTAATTTTGCGATCTCAACACTGTTACATAAAGCAGCGTAGATTCCTTCAAAACGATTTGCCACAGTACTCATGCCCAAACCTGTACCACAAATTAATATCCCATAATTTGCTTTTTTGCTTGTTATATCTTCTACAACTTTAACAGCATAGTTTGGGTAATCTACACACTTTTGCTTAGCAGTGCAGCCTTGATCTACTACTCTGTAACCTAGGGCTTCCAGGTAAGGTTTTATTTCTGATTTTAATTCATAACCAGCATGATCTGAGGCAATTGATACTATACCTAACATATAAGAAATAAGGACATTTTATATGGGTTTGAACTTTCTGTCAAGTCATTCAATGCTTCTGACCTTTTGGGAGTTCTAAAGCTATAGCTAAGGTTTTCCTACGTCATACCGCAATTCATTCCACAACTGTACGAACATTGTGATTTGAGAATAATCTCCGCCAGGAAGGGTGTCATCCCAGTGCTTTGGCACTGAGATCCAGAAAACTTAATTTTAAATAAGTACACCAGATAGCTGTATAATAAGAACTGGATTCCAGTGTCAAGCACTGGAATGACACCTTCTGTATAAATATTAAGAAATTTACCAAACGAAAAAAAAGGCAAAAGAAGCCCCGTGGTTGGCTAATTACTTACATTATACTTTCAAGTATGGCGTTTTTTTATTCTAAACACTTAATAACCGCGATTTAGCTGCTTTTAAGCCGCAACTAATCTAAATTATAAACGTTAAGAAATTTACTAAACAGAAAAAAAGGCAAAAGAAACCCTAGGGTAGCTAGTTATTCACTATCCATTTTTTAAGTTGGCGTTTTTTAATGTTTTAAATGCTTTATAAGCGTATTTCAGCTTGTGTAGGTCAAAACCCGGAAATTTGATAAAGACATAAGGTGCACATAGTGCAAAAAATTAAACATGAGACGCCAGATACGTTGAGTTTTTTTGTCATTTAATCTGTACAGAGA
Source organism: Wolbachia endosymbiont of Nasonia oneida (assembly GCF_009012935.1). Classification (NCBI taxonomy): domain Bacteria; kingdom Pseudomonadati; phylum Pseudomonadota; class Alphaproteobacteria; order Rickettsiales; family Anaplasmataceae; genus Wolbachia; species Wolbachia endosymbiont of Nasonia oneida. The sequence goes on from NZ_QESS01000007.1 coordinate 2,308, forward strand.
AGATAAATAAATAGCTTCAGTTTCATGATAAGGGCGCTGGCGAGGTTTGTCAAGGAAGTTTTTTGTTTCTGTGGGCTACCTGGATGACAGGATTGCTCTTGAATTTGTATAGCTACATTGTCGGTAAATCTAAATTGCTTTAGTTATAGAAATAAATTTCGAGTCAGATGTGTATAAATTCTATATAATTTTTATCCTACTACTAATTTAACAAGATGGATCATATAGATATTATAAAATCAAAATTATTATTATCCGACATAGTAGGTAAAAAAGTCAGATTAATAAAAAGAGGAGATAGTTTTGTTGGGCTCTGTCCATTTCATAACGAAAAAACCCCATCTTTTTCGGTGAGCAATACTAAGGGGTTATATTACTGTTTTGGTTGCTTGGCTAGTGGTGATGCATTTGAATTTATTTCACAAACTGAAGGATTAAGCTTTAAAGAAGCATTGGAAAAATTAGCATCGGTTACAGGTGTTGAACTGCCCAAAAATCTTAGTATTACAAAAGAGGACAATAAACTATTTTTAGCGCTTGATTTAGCTGCAAATTGGTTTGCACAAAAAAATCAAAGTGTTGTAGATTATTTAAAGCAGCGTAAGATTTCACCTAAAATCATAGATAAATTTAAGATAGGTTATGCACCAAGCTCTGGTTTGAAAGAGTATTTAAACTCTTCAGGTATTGAAGACAGAATTTTGATTGATATTGGATTAGTAAACAAAAATTTTCATGATTATTTTTATGACCGGCTGATATTTCCTATACAGAGCATTGCAGGGAGAGTTATTGGTTTTGGCGGACGTGTGCTAAGTTCTGAGCAACAGCCGAAATATTTAAACAGTCCAGAGAGTCAGCTCTTCAAGAAGAGGGAGAATTTATACGGATTAAACTTTGCTTTAAGCGAAATACGTAAAAAACAGCACATACTTGTTGTTGAAGGATATATGGACGCTATAGCGCTACATCAAGCAGGAATTAGTAATGCAGTTGCTCCGCTTGGTACCGCAATTTCTGCAGAACAGATAAAAAATCTATGGAGATTTGCTAAAGAAATCTCCATCTGTATGGATGGCGATAGTGCTGGACGTCATGCTGCTACTCGAGTTGCAGAACTTGCTCTGCCAATATTAGAGCCTGGATACACGTTAAAGTTTGTGACTTTGCCAAGTAATAAAGATCCATACGATATATGTAACGAACTGGCATACAAGAAAGAAGACGTGTTGACTGCTCTTGACCATTCAACAAAACTGCATTCTGAATATTTATGGCATCACATAATCGATAGCAATTTGCAAAATTATGAAAAACTTGCTCCGGAAAAATATTCAATTCTTGAGCACAAGTTCATGGAATATGTAAATACTATTAGCAACAGCAGTATTAGAAGGTATTACAGAGATTATTTTTACAATAAGGCTAGTGAACTAAGAAGTAGCTTCAAAAAACAGATTTTTAATAGTAAAACTGGAGCAACAAAAGGTGAGTATCTTCATAACAAATCTCCAGAGCTAATTGAAGCAGAGCAAAATCAGGCCGTAATTTTGCGTATAGCCGTAGAATTTCCTGAAATTTTGAACCGTCCTATATTTTTTGAGCAATTTTCTCATTTTGAATTTACTAATGAGATGAAAAGATTACAACAGCGTGTAATTGATGTAATAAGTAACAAAAGCAAACTCGATAAAGAGGCTTTGTTACAAGAATTGAAACAGTTTAACGTTATAAAGTATGTATTTGAAAAAACTAGTGTACTAAATAGCCAACTGAACGAGAGAAAATCTGCAGAAATTGTGTGGAATAATATAGTGTTACTAAAAGAATTAAATGCATTACGAAAAGAAAGAACCGAAGCGAGGCTGAGCGGTAATCTTGACTTAGAAGAAAGGTTAATAGAACAAATAGAGCAAATAGAAAGTAGTATACAAGAAATGCAAATGGAGTTTATTGAAAAGTAGATATCGTCTCGTTAGTCAACAAGAAAATTACAAAATAAGACAATATTTTACATAAGATTGAAATTTTTAACTAATTAAGCCTTCCTCCAACAGCTTTGCCCTGTAGTTTTTGATATGGTTAGGATCACTTGAAAATGTATAATTTTTGTAGTTAGCTCTGCTATGCATATAAAGCTTACTATTGACTTTTATCACATTATCTCACATTATCTCACATAATATGCATGTGAGAAGAATATGAACTGGAAGAATTTTCGTCTTAGTACACGTCTCAACCTAGAAGGGCCTGTAATTGAACAAGTGTACGAGTTAATTACTGCAGTTGATAGTGTTAAAAATAGCTGGCAGATAACGAAAAAACTACTACCACAAACAATTGAAAGATTAACTCATTCAGTTATTGTTACATCTTCTGGCGCTTCTAACCGTATTGAAGGAAATCGTCTAACCGATAAAGAAGTTGAGGATCTATATAAAAACCTACGTGTCAAAAAATTTAAAAATAGAGATGAGCAAGAAATTGCTGGCTACTTAGAAATGCTTACACTAATATTTCATGATTATACGGATATTCCAATTAGTGAGTCATCAATATTGCACATTAACAACCAGATGCTACTTTATAGTGAAAAAGATTTGTATCATAGAGGAAAATACAAAGCAAGTTCTAATAGAGTTGAGGCAAAAGATCAGAATGGAAAAGTTGTTGGTATAATTTTTGATCCCACACCACCTTACCTTGTTAGAAAGGAAGTACAAGAGCTTATTGATTGGTATCACTGGTCCTTAAATAATAAATTTAAGCATCCTCTTATTATTGTTGCTAACTTTGTTTTTGAGTATCTGGCAATACACCCTTTTCAAGATGGAAATGGCAGAACTAGTAGATTGATGACTAATTTAATGCTGTTGCAGCAGGGTTATGATTTTGTATCTATTGTATCACATGAAAAGATAATTGAAACTAACAAACTTGATTACTACTTAGCGCTTAATAAAACACAAAGTAGCTGGAAAAGTGGCAAAGAAGATATTTCCCCGTGGTTAATATTTTTTCTTAATGTACTCAAAACGCAAGCAAATGAGGCGCATTATATTCTTGAGAGGGAGAATACTGAATATTTATTATCAAGAAAACAATTGTTCTTCTGGGAATGGGCACTTAGCCTTGCAGATAAAGAATTTAGTAGAAAAGATGCTATAGAAGCTCTAGGATTTCCTCCAAGAACAGTAGAGGCAATTACAAAGAAACTGCTAGGGATGAAATACTTACAGCGTCTTGGAGAAGGCAAAGCCACTAGATATAAAGTTATTATTTAAAAGTTTTAGTATATTTTTCAAGATTTTTTTAAATCCAGTCTTATGCACAACTTTGTTTGCAATTTTACATTTTTATTCGATTAAAAATTGCATTTTAGCAATAAAAAACTTACTTATTGTAGGAAAATCTTGTGTTTGTTCTCATATAAAACTATTTATGGAGTGACAATGGTACATGTATTATACTTACATTTCTGATTCGAAAATTTATGCAGTTGTTTCTAACAAGATTGGTCAACAAATTCTATTGTTTAAAGGTGAGAAACAAAGTAATCATCATTTCCAGTATTGCTTTTATTCTACTGTTTTTTATCAGCAGTGCATTTTTAAAAAAAGATCAGGCGGTTCATAGCGATAATGCAACTAGTAGCTTTTCAGTAAAAACTCAAGAATGTGCGCCGCAAAACCGCACTATATATTTAAATTTTTCTGGTACAGTAAATCCCTTACATAGAGCTAGCCTTGTCTCAAAAATAAGTGGTAAGATTATTGCTATTTATTTACCTGATGGTGAAAAGGTAAAAAGAGATGATGTAGTGTTAAAGATAGAAGATTATGACAGGATTAAGCAAGCTCAGAAAGCCAAAGCTTTATTAAAGCAGCGTGAAATTGAGTATGATTCCTCTCACAAACTGAATAAAAAAGGCTATGGGGCACAAATACAAGTAGAAGCAGCTTTTACTGCGTTACAAAGTGCAAAAGCTGACCTAAAAAGGCTAGAATTGGATTTAGAAAATACTGCAGTCACATCTCCTATAGATGGTTATATTGATAAAATCAATGCAAACGAAGGGGATTTTGTTAATGCTGGGCAAAAAATAGCTGACGTGGTTAATTTCGATCAAATTCTTGTAGTGTTATACGTTTCGGAAAATGAAGTAAATAAAATAGAGCTAGGCAGCACAGCTCAAATTAATTTGCTGGACGGAAAAGAATTGGCAGGTGAAGTAAGTTTTATTAGTAAAATTGCTGAGCCTAAAACTGGGTCTTATAGGGTAGAAGTAAAGGTAACTAATAATAAAATGATATCCTTGCAGGGACTAACTGCCAACGTAAGGCTACCTTCAGGCGAAAGATTTGCATATAAAGTTCCTTCTTCAGCCCTGAGCTTAAGTGACGAGGGTGCTCTTGGAATAAAGATTGTTGATGACAATAATTATGTAGTATTTGCACCAATAGAAATTGTTGATCATGAGAGCGATGGGGTTTGGATAGTAGCAAATAACGAAGATAAACCCATAAAGTTAATAGTATTGGGCCACCTATTTGTTAAGCCTGGTGATAAGGTTTAAGACATAAGATCCTTTGACCTTACCCAGAAAAAGTGGAGAGAAAGTTTGGAATGTTTTTTACAAAAAGAATGATGCATCAAATTGTTCTGGAATGCAATAGTTAATAGTGACGTTGTTTGTTATAAAAAATTTCTATATATTCAAATATAGCAGTTTTGATATGCTGTTTAGAGTGCCGAGAGGTGTCTATTGGTAACTCCCTTTTTAGAGAACTGAAGAAGCTTTCCACAACAGAATTGTCGTAACAACAACCTTTATGATTCATCTATGTTTTTTATGGATAAGAGATATTGATAACCTTGCAAAGTATATTGTGAACCTTGATCACTATGTAATAGTAGATTTTTAACAGGTTTACGCCTATTAATGGCCATTAATAAAGAGTTCATAACCAATTGTTTATTTATTGCACTACTCATTAACTACCATACGTGAGAATTATTGCTGCCAAATATAGCCATCCCTCCTTGGTTTTGATGTAAGTAATCCCATACTTTATTTGGTTGATCAACAATAAAGTTTTGATCTAGTATATTGGGAGCTACAGCTCTATTATCTGTTTGTTGTTTTTTAATTTTAAACTTTCTTCTCAGTATAGCCCTGATGTCATTTTTCTGCATCATACTTTGCACCGTTTTCAAATTGCAACTTTTACCCAAAGCCTTCAATTCAGCATGAATTTTAGGAGCTCCATATCTACATTTAGAAACTTGATATATTTTTTGAATAGCTGCGAGTAGCTCTTTATTTGCTGATTCTCTACTGCTTATTTTTCTTGTGGTCCACTTATAGTAGCCACTAGCAGAAAATCCTACATAATTCCTGTACTTTATAGCAGTTACTATATAAAAAAATATTTTACTCTTTTTGACTGGCCAGGGCTTTTTTTTAAATGTCTCTTTCCCTTGTTACTCTTGCTTTGTAAATCAAACCTCTCTTTGTCGTAAGGAGCCATGTTACCTCTACCTGGAAATGCATTTGCCGCTGACTTTTTTTCGTTATATTTCTTCATCCATTTTCCTAATACACTATCCCTTATTCCTAGATCTCTTGCTACTTTTGCAACTGGTTGACCTACCTTTCTTTGTTCATTTGCCAGCTTAACAGCTTCCAATTTGAATTCTGCCGTATATTCTCTTACCATTTCTAATCCTCCAAAATTTTATTTTACCCAAAAAAACTCTTTTCTTTCTCTCCACTTTTTCTGGGTAAGGTCACTACTGCTATTCCACGTCAAGAACAACCATAAGTTCATTAGGGTTCACATAACCTAAAGCATTTTTTGCTTGCTCATCAAGCAGATCTAAATCTAAGCTTTTTTCATATAAGCCAAATACTTTGTTGTCCAACTTTTCCTTTTCAGAAGAGACATCCTTTAGCAAAAGTTTATTGTACTCGATTTCTTTTTTTAAATCGATTAACGTCAATAAGCCACGTTTACCTGTAATTGTGCTAATGCTGAAATATAATGTAAGGGAAGAAATGAGTAAGGCTGCGCTTAAACACAGTAACTTTTGCTTCTTTTTAGATATAAGCACCGTACTTTCACATATAAAAAATATATAACATGAAAAGGTGAACAAAAAGCTAAGAACCTTGACGCGCTTTACACCTTGGCTTTACCTTATTTATAATGTAAATCTTACCACCCCTTTTCACAACTTTACAATTTTTATCTCTGTTACGATGAGATTTTAGCGACCCTTTGACTTTCATATCTATAGTAAGAATTAAATTACTTTACATTATAATCACTTATCAAGAGTTAGTCAATTGATAACATTTTATTAAAATATTGTATAATTGTTGCTGATACTTCTTCGATCGACTTTTGCGTGACATCGATAATTGGCCAGTTATTCTGTTTAAAGAGCTCCTCTGCTTCTTTAATTTCCTTTTCTACTTTCTCAGGGTTAGCATATATATTATTATCTTCGTTGTTAATTGAAGTAAGTCTATTTTTGCGTATTTCTATTAGCCTACTTACGTCTATTGTTACCCCTATTGTCAGTTTATTTTTTAATTTTGCCAAGTCGACATAAAAGGGTACCCCACTAACAAAAGGAATATTTGCAACCTTATAGCCTCGGTAAGCTAAATACGTACTGGTGGGAGATTTTGATGTACGTGAAACTCCAACCAAAATTATATCTGCTTTATCAATATCTTGAATATTTTGTCCATCATCATGATTAATAGTGTAGTTTATTGCCTCAATGCGCTGAAAATATTCGTTATTTATCTCAGTATGCAAGTCAAGCTTTTCGTCTTTTTCAATTTCAAGATAAGACGAAATTTCTCTAATAATATGTGATAATATTGCTCTATAGGGAATTTTCAACTTTATACAGTTATCTTTTAGATATTTTCTTAGCTCATCATCAGTAATAGTGCATATAACAAAATTATGCTCATCACTTTTCCTATTAATTTCCTCCAGAATTTTGTCAATCTGCTCTTCTCCTTTTACAAAAGACCAAACATATTCGATCGTTTCTACAGAACGAAAGTGTTTCAGAGCTGATTTTGCAACTGATATAACAGTTTCACCACTTGAATCTGATACTAAGTGTAGATTAAGCTTTTTAAGGGTCATATACTAAAAATAATAGCTAGCAATCTGCTACTGAAATTATGCTAATTTGTTGACCTACGTAAATATAGAAAAACTATCCTGTTGATAAAACTCAAACTAATTGGTAAATTCTTAACACAATTATTCTCAAAATGAATGTTTTTATTAAAGCCTACAAATTTCTCTTATTTTTCTAAGAAAGCTCTACCTTGGCTTGGGGTGATTTGTTTCGCATGTTTTTTAATTGGAATGTCTTTGGCGTTATTCTTCTCCCCAGAAGATTATAAACAAGGAGAAATTGTACGAATTATGTATCTTCATGTGCCTTCTGCATGGCTTGCTCTTGGAATATATGGATTAATTGCATCACTCAGTTTCATTTCATTGGTGTGGAACAATAGCATTGCTAGTGTCTTGGCACATGCTGCTGCTCCTGCAGGGACAGTCTTTTCTGCAATATGCTTAATCACAGGCAGCATCTGGGGAAAAGGAACCTGGGGCACTTGGTGGGTATGGGATGCAAGGCTTACTTCAATGCTGATTTTATTTTTCCTATATGTTGGCTACCTTTCATTGTGGAGCGCTTTTGATAATGAAGCGAGGGCAGAAAAATCAGCAGCAGTATTTGCCATCTTTAGTGCTATAAATATTCCTATAGTAAAATTTTCCGTGAATTTATGGTCCACTCTCCATCAGCCAGCAAGCATTTTGAGAAAAGGTGGAATAGCAATAGAAAGTTCCCTGCTGTTGCCACTGGTTGCAATGTTTATGTTTTGTGCCACATTTTTTTTAGTAGTGTGGATACTGTATTCACTTTACTTAATTAATTTATATAAGATAAAGAGAGAAATCAGTATGCGGTATTAGGCCGAGAGATGAAAATAGAACACACCACATCACCAAGTAGCAAAGACATTGAATTCCTACTCAAAAAGATTAATGAAGAAACCGTTGATAAAGGTACGTGTAACCCATTTGCTTTTTTTATTCGCGATGATACTGAACAAATTATTGCAGGTTGTAGCGGTTTTGTTATCTATGGTTCAATTTACACTGACTTGCTTTGGGTGCACTCTGATTATAGAAGAAAAGGTATGGGAAAGCAGCTAATGGAAGAAGTTCATGATTATGGTCGTGAGATGCACTGTAAAATAGCAACCGTTGCAACCATGAACTCTAAAATATTTAAGGAGCCTACCAGTATCTTTAAGGTAAATGTTCATGTGATTCCGCAGAATAATTCTGTTTTTTGATTCTATCTGTCCATTTATCATTTTCTATATCTTGTTTGTTGGTTGCTTTTTTTTCTTGCTCAACAATTGCCTTATCTATCTCCTTATGAATTGCATCAATTGCATTAATCGCACCTCCTTTTTTGTATACTTCGCTTTTCCCTTCAATAATTAACTTAATAAAAGTATTTACAACAGACTGCACTTGATTATGATTAACCTGACCTTTTGTCAAAGAAGGTAAAGAGCCTAATTCCATCAATACTTCTGGTGCTGTTTTATCTTGAGTGGAAAGTCCTAAATTATCTGCTACTTTACTTATTAATAACTCTCTGTGTTCTTTATTATCTTCCAATTTAGCATAATCACTCAATAGATCTATAACGGTAGATACTCTGACTTCAACAACATCATCAACATCTTCATCTTCTAGAGCAACTCCTGACCCCAATAACCTCTCTCTGAGATTTTCGCTTAAAAGATTGATAAATTCTTCATTTGCATCTGATCCTGTGGTTGATATTGTACCATCTAAATAGTTACTTTGAGCACCGAAGCCATGCTCTATTTGTATTTTTGTCTCAGGTTTAAATCCTAATTTTGCACAGAATTTCTGAAAATATTCTTTAATAATGTCAAACAAGCTCTTGCCATTATCTTTATAATTTTTTAACTCTTTAGGAATAGTAAGTGACAATTTACCATCTCTGTATGTTACAAAGTCTTCACCATTGTGAGATTCAATTGTAAATTCCAATGAACTAGACAGATTACATATCTTATCGCCATGCATAACTTGATTTTTAACAGAGAGTATTGGTAGCCTCATATCAGATCTAATTCTCACATTATTTTGGTTAGCACAATCAATGTTTATTACTTTTTTAGGATTTTCTACTATGAACGACTGTCCAAGTGCAAGTTGGGTTTGTATAAATGGAGCAGCCTCATACCCTGCTTGATTACAATTGGTAACTAGCTCTTCTAAAATAGCATCACTTGGAACTTCTGCCCCAGCGTATCTGAACATTTTTTTGAAAACTTCTTTTGCAAAGGAACGGTAATCCTTGTTTTCATCTTTCTCTGTTGGTAATAGATGGATATACCTTACTTACAAGCTCTTTCTCAATATCTTCGAGTACTGAAGCAACAAAAGCTTTGCCATGATCCGTATCTATTTCTCTTGTTCCTTTTTTGTTAAATATTTCGTCATTATATATATCATCACTATTAAAAAGTTCGCTTTTGCGGTGCTTAGCTCCTTCCTTAAATGCAATAATAAGATTTTTATCTATTTCTTTTCCGTTAATAATAAAATTCATCCTTTGAAAATCTAAGAACATTGTTTCACCGGAATTCGCTAATTTATTATCTTGATCTGCTCTTAATTTACTAAAATTGAACTCTTTAGCTGTGGCCTTTAATCTAACTACTGGACTCTTATTATTTTTTCCTTTTGTCTCTTTCATAAATAACACCTTACTGTAAATATGCTGTAAGTTATATCATATAATGATGAATAATTTGGTAATATATTAAGAAAATCGACAGTATATTTCTTTATTTAAGGGGTGTAGGAAAGGCGTAGATTTCTCTTTTCATTTGTAGCGTACTGTATTAATATTTATGTATTAATTTAGAAAATAATGATGAATAACATTGTAATTATTGGTCTGCAATGGGGTGACGAAGGCAAGGGTAAAATAGTAGATTATCTTTCTGAGAATGCAGATGTAGTTGTGAGATTTCAGGGAGGAAATAATGCAGGGCACACTATAGTAATAGATGATGAGGTTTATAAATTAAATTTACTGCCCTCTGCTGTTTTGAGAACGGGCAAAATATCTATTATAGGAAACGGTGTTGCTCTTGATTCGCATGCTCTAGTTTCAGAAATAGAGTCATTGAAAGTTAAAGGAGTGGACATAAACTATAACAACTTGATGGTATCCGAGAGCTGTCCATTAATACTTAGCGTACATAAGGACAAGGAAAAGCTATTTGAAGATTTAAACGGAAATCACAAAATTGGTACAACAAACAAAGGGATAGGGCCATGTTATGAAGATAAAGTTGGCAGGAGAGCTATACGCCTTTGTGACTTAGAAAACGCAGATGAGCTCAACAAAAGAGTGGATACTCTTCTGAATTACCACAATGCTATCAGAAAAGGCCTTAACTACCAGGTGGTTAAAAAAGAAGAAATATTAAAGGAAATTCAAGAGATTTCAGAAAAAATTCTTCCATATAAAAAACCTGTATGGAAGATATTAAATGACTTGATGAAAGAAGGTAAGAAAATAATATTTGAAGGTGCCCAAGGCGCATTTTTAGATATCGACCACGGAACTTACCCTTTTGTTACTTCAAGTAATACCGTAGCATCGCAAGCAATAACAGGCTCAGGATTATCCTCCAATGCTTACATTATTGGTGTGGTAAAAGCTTATACAACAAGAGTGGGCAATGGTCCATTCCCTACTGAGCAAAAGAACGAAGTGGGGGACAGCTTATTTACTATAGGCAAGGAACTTGGAACAGTGAGCAATAGGAGAAGGCGTTGCGGATGGTTCGATGCAGTTTTAGTGCGCCAGGCCGTACAACTCTCTGGAGTTTCAAGCATTGTATTAACCAAATTAGATGTGCTTGATTCTTTTGATACAATTAAAATATGCACTGGTTACAAGTATAGCGGAAAAATGTATGATTATTTACCCGCATCGCATTCAATACAAGGGGAATTAGAGCCAATATATGAAGAGTTTCCTGGCTGGAAAGAAAACACTCAAGGTAAAAGGTCGATTAAAGCATTGCCTATCAATTTAATAAAATATATAGACAGGTTAGAAAAATTAATAGGTGTACCAATTCATCTAATCTCAACTAGTCCAAAGAGAGAGGATGTTATTAAGCTTAAAGATTTCTGAAAACGTCTTTGTATCTTAGAGCCTGTACGTAATCTCAAAAAAGAGATAAAGTGAGAGGATAAAGTATATAAAGTAGGATATGCGAAGTTTATAACCAAGTGACATAAGTCGAGAAAAGTTTGAGATTATTGTAGCAGATCTGGAATCTTGCAGAAAGAAGACAAAACCAAGAACACTTGATTTACATGATGTATTTTGTGGAGTGTTATACGTGTTAAAAAGTGGTTGCCAGTGGAGAATGGTATCAAAAGAGTTCCCAAAATGGCGCAATTGTTACGACTATTTTAAGAAGTGGAGTGAAAAACCAGATGCAAATAAAGAAAGTGTTCTGGAGCTGGTATTAAAAAAAAATAATTGCGACAAAACAATGGTCGGAAAAGCTTCTGCATAATTGATGCACAGAGTATAAAAAATGCAGATACTGCTGAAGCTATGATGCAGGCAAGAAGATTTCAGGGCCGTATTGCAGTAGATACGCAAGCATGCAATTTATACAACAACAGCAGAGATAACTGACCGTAGCAGTGCTGTGAGAATGGTCGAAAATGCAAAAGAAAATCTCTCGGGAGTTAAAAATGTACTGGTTGATGCAGGCTATACTGGAGAGAATTTTGTAACTCAAATAAAAACGATTATTGGTGCAACCGTTGAAGTGATCAAAAGAAATGAATTACGTTCCTTTGTTGTATTGCCCAAAAGATGGGTTGTGGAGCGATCTTTTGCTTGGTTAGAAAAATGTAGAAGATTGTGGAAAAATTGTGAGCGAAAACTCAATACTAGCCTACAAATGGTAGTTCTGGCTTTCACTGCCTTACTTCTGAAAAAATTATGAACAGGCTCTTACTAACTCTTATCTAATAAAAAAAATACTTGTGTAACTTCGAATAGTCTATTATGCAAGACAGCAGTATAAACATGTAGTACGAAATGTATAATGAAAAATAAAAGCTCAAGTTTAACACTTGCAGTTATTTTTACACAATTAAGTAATCATAAAAGTTAGTGTAGGACGAGGTTATACAGTTTGATTTCTTTTAATATATGTTAATTGGTATAATATAAATATAGTTAAGGAGGTGTATTATGATTGGAAGTTTGGCTAAAGAAGAAAAAACAGCAGAGGCAGGAAAAACAGGTGATCAACTTGAAAAGTGTATTGGACCAACTTCACTGAATAGGGAAGTTTATTACTCTACGCTTATCTACCATACATTGAAAGAGTTATATTCACAATTAGGTGATATCTCTTATGCTAATAAAACGGGATCAGAAAAAGAAATAATCGATTTTTATGTTCTACCTCAATTTGCACATTTTAAAGAAATTCTTGATGAAGGTATAAAAAAAGATCCTTTGTTTGCAAATTCTGCTATTGTAAAGTTTTGCTACTCAATTATAAAAGATAATAAATTATTTAAAGAATTAGAAGAAATGAATATTCCTGCCAAAAACTCTAGTGTAAAGGCAAGGATAAGCTTTCAACTGAAAAATCTGAAAGAAAAGGTGTGGTTCTTAAGAGAACTAAAGGAAAAAAAGAATTTCACTTACGTGCAGGGGGCTTTTGGGGATGGGTGGAGTTTTTATCACTGCCATTAAGTTAAGGAAGGAATGGTAAAAAACGAACCAGAAGATTTGAAATAATCGAGAAGTTATGATAAATGCTGAAACAAAATAGAATAAACTTAAAAGTAGATAAACTCTAAAATGTAAATTACTTAAGAAGTAGTTGATTTAGGAGTCATTTTACAGAAGATATGACAATAAATTGCCCAGTTATTATCAGAAGATATGAGTACTGTCTTTGGTCAAAATACATGCTTCCTAGCTCTTTTTTGGTAGTTCAGTGAACGAGTATTCGTTACTTTATTACGGTCAACTTTTCTTCCTTTTCTCACCACTAGAGTGTTCATCAAAAATAACTTTGATAATCGATCCATAATGCAGTCTGTGTCTGACTCTGTAGAAAAAATATCGAAAGCCAAGTTTTTTATTGCATTAAATGAGACAGATTTATTAATGCTTTTCTCAGACTTGCCATTGGCTAGGCCTGCGTTCAATGTCTCTTCTACATCTTCTGTTGTAATACTTTCTAAGTTGCTAATAAAAATAGTTGACCAAAAATCCTGCTTAATAGTTTCAACACTTTTACCTGTAAAATTTTCTAAGCCTAATCTTCCTTTGAGTTTGGAAAAAAATGTTTCTACTCCCCAACGTAAGTAGTATAATTCCCCAAATTCTTCAGCTTTAAACTGCTGTTCGTCTAATAACGATGTAGCTAACACTTCAATCTCACCAGAATGAAGAACTATTTTGACTAATCGAAACTTTATTTTATCAGGTAATCCTAGCTTTCTTAGCTGTCTCGCTATTTTGACAGATGCAGTTGACACTACTATCATGTCAGAAGGACTTCCTGGCTTAAACATAGCATTTATTTCATTAAATGATGAGTATGGACAGCGAATTATGTAATTAATACCTCTTTGTATAAGCTCAGCAAAAAACCTATAAGAAACATACCCTCTATCACAAATCAGCAAATCGTTGGATTTTACACTATCAAGCATATCAATAGCTAAAGCAACTTCATAGCTACCGCCTCTGCCAAGTACTGATTTTATTGCGATATTGTTTAATACATCGTAACATACTTCAAAGGTTGTACTTGTGTAATCTCCAAGCTCTTTTTCGGTATAATTTCTTATTGGTCTTGAGCCAAATTCATTTATTAACTCATCATTTTTTGGTAGAATCAGTGTAGAAGCATCAAATGCAAGTACTCTGAAACCATGGTGGGTTTTAAATCCTTGATCTTGGTAGTATAGGGAAATTATGCTATCATTTAGCTCTGAAAATGCAGTGTGCTTTAGCTTTTTTCTTGCTTGAGTAAATGCACTTGCTGTGATTGTGTGATCCTTTTTTGTATGCAGGACAAACTCATTAAGCATTACTTGTAATGATTTTACACTCTTTCTGAAAATTAGAATAAATACATCAATGAAAGGCAGCTTTCTTTTTCGTGAGAAATCTTTTGGAGATGCTTTGTGGGCGTTAATAAAGTTTAAACTCATCAATTTATCTTTTATAAATTTAATTATTCTTTTTTTTACTCATATCATTATTTCTTTTAATTCAGCGATCTTACCCGATTTTATAATACATTCTAACACTTTTTCCTTAACTTAATGGCAGTGGAGTTTTTATGACCTAATAAACGATAGAGATTTTAAACAAACGTACATAGATAAAGCAGTAACAGAGTCTGCTAATAAGAGCTTTAAGGAAGATATAGATAAATGCATAGAGTTGGCAGAGCAGGGAAAAAAAACTGCAAGTAAATATTTTGAGAGGAAAGACGTAGAGCTTCAAGCTTATTACACAGAAACTGATAATGCTCATAGAGTTTTGAATGTTAACCTTATTAATTACAATAAAAGTGAGCCAACAAGAATTAGTGACATTTTACAGCAAGAGAAAGATATTAAAAAATTGAATATCTATTGCAATAAAAAACATGAAATATACGCTTATCAAGAAGATAAGAAAAGATATTATGAATTTAAAGAAGGCACATGTTATGAAATGACAAGCACTTGGCCTATAAAGGATGAGTTCGGGAATGTTTCAATTTGTACCATGATTATGAATGTGAGTAGCGGTCGCATAACTGAAGTACTAAAATTTAATGGTGAAGATTTTGTTTCATCGGAGGAGATCTTAGAATTGATAAAGCAAAATGATGAATTATATATTCAAAGTCTCTCCTTATATGATGCTGTACTAGAAAAGGGTAAGGCTGCTGATGTTGTGCCTACTGCTAATAACAATTTTCAAAATGAATCTATAGTGGCCTATCGCAAGGAACCAGAGGGGGAATTAGACCCTAAAGTTGATGCTGACAATAGCCTTCCTCCTTCTATTAATAGCAATGCATCAACTCAAACAGAAGTTGCTTCACAACAAATCGAAACTCAAACGGAAGTCAATTTACAGCACACTGGAACTCATACAGAAGTTGCTTCACAACAAATGGATGAATTGATTTTAAATAATCAGATGCTGTCCGAAAAAAACGTTGAATTGAAGCAAGAAATGTCAAATTTGAAAAAAGAAGCTGTTGAATTGAAGCAAGAAATAGAAGCAGGGTTGCAAGTGATAAATAAAAAGCACCATGAATTAATACAAGAAAATCAGCGACTACAGGAGAAACTAGAAACAACCCAAGCAGAAGCTAATCAAACAATTGTAAAGTTAGAGAAGCAGAATAGCAATTTACAAGACAGGTTTGAAAAAGAGGAGCAAAAAAACACGGAATTGCAAACTGAACTGGCACAAAAAAATGAAGAATTAGCAGGTGTGTTAAAAGAGCTACAAGGGAAAGCACAAGAACTTAAAGGTGTATATGAAGAAAAAAGAAAGCTAAAGGAAGAGCTGAAAATTGTTAATGCAGGAAAGAAGAATTTGGAAAAAGAGCTAAATCAAGCACGAGAAGATGCGGAACAGATAATGGTTGAACGACGCCAGCAGAAAGAGCGCTTGAAAGATCAGCTAAGAGAATTAGATCAGGAATATAAGGTACAAGTAGAAATTGAGCAAAAGATTAAAGAATCAGATAGGCAGGATAGCGATTTACAAGATACACTTGGAGAAGAGAGACTAAAACTCAACATTGAAGAACTAGAAAACGAGTACGAGGAATTTCCAGGAGATAAGGTGCTTACACTTGAACTCACTAAAGATGAAGATAAAGTCGAAGAGTTAAGAAACGAGCTAGAGCGTGAGAAAGAAAAGTGTAAACAATTATTAGAAGAAGAAAATGAATGGGGTGATGAATTGGTAGGAATGCTTGATGGACTGGAAGAAAAAATTCGTGCTGATGAACAAAGGAGCTTCAACAATCAATTAACGGGAGAAATTTCTAATGAGTCTGGTAATGCTCCACGACAGAAGAAAAGGTTATCCAAATCTTCAAGCGTTGATAATGAGTCTTATGTTCCACTGAGAGAGAGGACAACATTACTCAGATCTTTAAGCGTTGATAGTGGACTTGATAGCGATGAAGAAAATTGTGATAATGATTTATCTTTCAACATAAGTCCTATAAGTTCTATTGAGAAGGTGGCAGAGAGTAGAAACGTAGGTAGGGTATCATTGTGAAGATGGTTGGGGTTAAGTTGCAACTTAAGTGGGGCGCAAAAGGTCTTTTGTGTTGATAATAATTTAAAATCTATAGTAGACTAAAAAAGATTATTAAATTATAATATAACATATGATAAAAGACGAGAAATCGAAAACAATTTTTGAAGTGGAAGGGGCAGTAACTGCTTTACTACCTGCAGCAGAATTTAGAGTGAAACTGGACAATGAACATGAGATTATCTGTCATGTATCAGGGAAAGTGAGAAGAAGTAAAATACGCATCATTATAGGGGATAGGGTGTTAGTTGAGATGAGCATTTACGATAGGAATGCGAGAAAGGGTAGGATCATTAGAAGGCTTAAAGGTACAAGTGACAGAACGATCTCTAAATAATCTTATTCTTGCTTCATCATCGAAAAGGCGTATAGCTTTACTAAAACAAATAAACATTGAGCCAGGTTTAATTTTGCCAGCAGATATAGATGAAGCCCCTTTAAAAAAGGAACTTCCGAAGGATTACTCAATCCGTATGGCAAAAAGTAAAGCGGAGAAAATACAAAGCTCAAATCCAAATTACTTTGTGCTTGGTGTTGATACAGTTGTTGCTTGTGGTAGAAGGATATTGCTCAAAGCTGAAAACGTTGAGCAAGCAGAAAAATGTATCCGCTTGTTATCAGGAAGAAGGCATAGAGTATACACCAGTGTATGTCTATTAACTCCCGATCAATCTAAACAACATATCAGGACTGTGGTTACAATAGTGAAATTTAAACGTCTCAGTGAACAAGAAATTAAGTATTATTTAGCATCAGAAGAGTGGAAAAATAGGGCGGGGGGATGCAATATACAAGGCCTAGCTGGAGTGTTCGTATTGTTCTTACGCGGCTCCTACTCTTCCGTTATAGGGTTACCATTACATGAAACCTATTGTTTGCTAAGCAATTATTTTAACTTCAATTTATATTGAAATACCTTTATTAGTATCTTTTTTTTGTTGTGACTCAGCAACCTGTTTAGCCCAATCTAGTGGTCTTTTATTTCTGTTAGCTAATGCAATTCTATTGCGATCATAACCATCAGTGTGTTCTGTTAAAGTATCTCCTCTTTCTTCTTCTATTACTCCAGCTTTCAGTTGTGCTTCATCTTTCTCTAGTAATTTATATAGTTCGCTATTTTTATCTACGGTTGGATTAGTGTCAGCATTTTCTCGTTCTGCCACTGTTTTTACATCTGTTGAGCTGTCTTTTAGCAACCCGGCTGCTAATAAATGTTCTTTGGTTTGTTCACTAATTCCTCTTTGATCCACTGGTTTTAGTGGAAACTTCTGAGTTTCTTTATCCAACTTACTGGTAAATTCCGTAAGTAGAGTATCATCTCTTTGTTCAACATTCATTAGGCTCGCTTTTAACTGTCCAGGATTTACTTGAGATCGTTCATTATTGTCATGAGTTGGAGATGAATAGCCCGAATCGTTTGCTTTTATGTCTGTTGAGCTGTTTTTTAGCAACCCAACTTCTCTCAAGCGTTTTTTAGTTTCTTCGCTAATCTGACTCTGATCAGCTGGTTTTAACCCGAGATTTTCTTGACCTAATGTATTTTTAAGTTCTTCAAATAGAGTTAGATTACTTTGTCTAATATGTTCTTCTAATTTCCTTCCTACCTGTTTTAAATCTGTTTGAGATTTACTATCACTATTAGTTGGAGATATATAGCCTGAATCACTTATACTATTTGGTGTTGAAGCAGAGACACTAACAGTTGGACCTTCCACTATTTTTACATCTGCTAAATCGTCTTTTTGCAATCCATCTTCTTTATCTTGTGACAGTTTATCAGTAGGATCAACTTGCCTTAATCCTCTATTATCCTGCTGTGATCTATCTCTGATTTCTTTAAGAAGATTTTCAGGTGGAGTTTGATCACTTTGTTCAATGTTCTCTAAGCTCTTCTTTAACTGTTCAGGATTTACTTGAGATTGTTCATTATTGTCATGAGTTGGAGATGAATAGCCCGAGTCACTTTTATTATTGAGTGCTGTAGCAGAGAGCGGCTGTTCACTTTCTTTCCACTTAGCATCACTAGCATCTTGGTTATCACTGTTATCTGGAGAAGATGAATAAGGAATTCTGTCCTTTAATGTCTCTAACGGTGATGGGTTATTTTTTCTACTTCCTGCAATTGATGCTTTTCTATCATCAACATCAATGTGCCGTAAGTTGTTTTTCTTGAAATTTCTGATGTCTTGTAACAGATCGCCTTTGCTATTTCCTTCTTGTTGCTGGGTTTTAGGTTGTTGCTGATCATTAGGTGTTTGCTCACTTCTATCTGGTTTTTGGCTTCCAGGTACAGCATGTCCAAATGTAGGATTGTCATACCGTTCATCTTCTTGCCTATTATCTTGATTGTGGCTTACAGACTTGGTGAAAGTAGAACTATCTGAAGAATCAGAAGTTGCACCTTTTTGCTGATTATTAGGTGTTTGCTCATTTTCGCGCAAGTCATCTGGTTTTTGGCTTCCAGATTTGGCTCCCCCTTGCTCATCGAAAACATCTTTTTCAGGTGGTAGTGAACTAGTTCTAGGTGGAAGTGGCGGAGGAGTTTTTTTGTTCTGAGGATTCTCCTCAAAAAGCGATTGTAGGTTATAAACTTGACCTCCCGAATTTGCTTCTCGTGCTGCTTGTCTAAGCTCACGCTTTTCTTTAGCCTCCTGAGAATTAATTTTATCGTCAAAATCTTTTCCAATTCCGCTATCGTAAGACTGCCTTCTGCTGTTAGATTGTGGTCCAAAATGTGAATGGTGATCTTCTTTTTTTCGAGTTATATCAGTAGCTTGAACGCTAACATCTCTATTAACATCAATTCTTGTTGTAGTTTCAGATGATAGCTCGTTACTGTCTTTATTATGTTGCATCTCATTCGCTTTTCCTTGTCCTTTCTCCCTGAATTGTATTTCATGCAAGAATAAACCACCTATTTTTACATCTCTGTTTACTTCTAACCGTTCTAGAGAAAAATCATCACCTTTAACAAGGTCTACACCGTTAGCATCAATCTTAATTTTGATCTTACATTCCTTCCCCTCCGCATACCACTTTAAAGTCATTTCATATGAACCATCAGTTACGACATAATGTCTTATTTTTTTCCCTTCTTCCTCGGCAACAAAACCATGCATTCCGCTCTTTCCATCACTATGCAATGTTGAAAATCCCGAGATTTCATTCTTCTCACAAAAATCACTGTTTAAAAATTCGCTGATTTTAAACTCTTTTTTGTTATTTCCCAGCGTAATACTTGCGTGATTACCGTATATTGAAACTCCTGCAACATCATCAACATACTCTTTCAACCTTTCTTTAACTTCACTTTCAAGGTCTTGTCCAGCTTTCTTTGTCTTGTCGCATTTCTGAAGAATAACTCCATATGCTTTATCTTTGTTTTCTTCTTCGTCCCAATTCCAGTTGGCGTGTTTTGTTAAAAACTTTACTGTGTTAAAATCAACTCTAGCATTATAAATTGGGTCGTCTTCCTTTTTTATTTTATCAAATAAAGGAAAAATTTCTTGAATGCGCTCATTATAAATGTGTTCTTGTTGTGTATCGTTAGTGCCCATATATCCCTCACTAATAACCCTCTGCCTTTAGTTCTAGCTAATACTAGCTAATATAATTATCACAAGCATTGGTTGAATTTTTATTAAGGAAGGTTGTGTTACTAATGTGATAACACAAGCTATTTTATGGTAACATCAAACGATTTAAGTTGTCATTCCAGTCTGGAATCCAGCCTTTCACGAACCCCATCAAAAATGTTGTGTTTTAACATAAGATTAGCTACTTTTATGCTCACTAACTTAGTGCCAATCAAGATTCCTGGATCCCAGTGTCTGGGCACTGGGATGACATCCTTCTTGGCGGAAATCACTCTTATATCACAACAGCTGCATAGCCTAAATTGCTTTAGCTATAGCTCTGTTTTTGCAACTTCAAATATCTGCTACTCATAGTAAACACTTCTGGATCTTGAGAGGTTAGCTTGAGTATAGCGAGTATGTTGATAAACAACAAAGCAGCAATCGAGATATCAGCAACATCCCATAGCAACCGGACTTTACCTATCGCACCAAGCGGAATGATCATGGTAAAAATTACAATCCAGATTTTAGTGTATTTATTATCCATAGACACATAGCGTATTGTCTGTTTTGAGCAAAAAAACCAAGTAAAAATAGTAGTAAAGGCAAAACAAAACATTATGGCCATAATTAAATAGTCAATATAGGGCCAATTCATAGCTTTTCTAAAAGCAAATATGCACATGTTAGTACTCTCTAAATCAGTGACCCAAGAATCTGTGACAAGCAGTACCATTGTTGTAATAAACACTATGAATGCAACTATAAAAGGCGATATTATTGTGATTAGGCTCTGTTCAATAATAAATTTATTATTATTTTTCTTAGGAACAATTGAAGAATGTACGATTCCTTCGAGGCCAATCCCTATATCTGTTGCAAAAATACCTCGCAAAGTTCCAACTTGAATAATAGTCAACATTTCTAAAATCAAACCTAGAGATAAACCAGAGTTAAAGCTACTAGTTGTAAAAAAACTGCTTGTTATTAGTTTTAGAGAAGGAAGAATATTTTCACTAAATTTAAATAATATGATACCGCAAAGTGTGAGGTAACTTACCGTCATTATCGGTATCATAGCCGATATAAAAATTTTAATTTTTTTTAAGCTGAGAGCTGCAACAACAAAAAATATTATGGCCATTACAATGCCACCAATGACTACAGGCACATCTATCATGTTAAGTGGTATTGATAGAGAATTTACCTGAACAAGGTTACCAACTGTTATTGAAACCATTATCATAACAACTAGAAACACAATTGTAGCTTTTCTAGAGTTAAATGCATCAGCCATGTAGGCTACAGGGCCACCTATAAACCGTCCGTTCTTTTCCTTTCTGGTTTTTATACTTAGATAACAAGTGACATATTTTATCACAGAAGTGATAACAATAATTATCGCCATCCACAAAATAGAGCCCGGTCCTCCGGTTTTTAGAGCAACAGCAGTTCCTGAAATATTTCCTACTCCTAAATTTCCCCCTAAAATTGTAAACAGAGCGGCTATAGAAGAAAATTTATTTTCTCCTTTTTTAGCTCCAAGGAGTGAAAGGGCGTATGGTAATCTAAATACCTGTAGCCATTTTAGTTTAATCGATAGGTAAACACCAGCAACTAGCATGAGTAATATTGTTGGCAGTAATAAAACAAACTTTACTGTATCCATCTGTAAAAGTGAGATTTTTATTTGAGTATACAACAAAAATTGAAAATACCTAACCTATTTTCTATGTATGACTTCGTTTCCGTCATTCTAGAAACCTTTTCTTGTCATCCAAGTAGCGTGACACATAACTGTACGAACATTGTAATATGGTACAATGTTAAGACGATGTCATTCCAGTGCTTGACACTGGAATCCAGCTTTTAATGCAACCCCTCACCAAAAATATTGTGTTTTAACATAAGGTTAGCTACTTTTATACTCACCAACTTAGTGTCCAATCTGGATCCCAGTGTCTGGGCACTGGGATGACATCTTTTTTCTTGGTACAAATTACTCTTATATCTCAATGTTCGTACAGTTAGTGCGTGACACTGGGATCTAAATTTTTTATGCGAAACCATTATGTTTATATACTTGTAGACCCAAGTTCCTCACATAGTGAACAAAAAAGTAAATGAGATTCCAGTGTCACGCGCTGGAATGACACCTACCCCATGAGAACTCTATTTTTCATACCACTCATTTATAAGTTTATTGATATCAGAATCTATAAAATCCTTTAATGGTTGCCTGATTTTTATCTCAACATTTTTAGGGATGCACCTATCTTTACATATCGCATAATTTATATGGAAGTTAAGGTCAATATACCCTTGATTTAAAAATATATTCATCTTAAAGGGAAATAATACCATATCCTCATATACGTTACTTACAAACGTCTCTCTCCCTACTTTATCTTTATGTTCCTTTGGAATAGGCCAGTGAATATTTATATCTGATGCATTACCTTTGTAACTAATAGACGTGGGAAGGCCAAAATCTCCAGGATCTTTATAATATATGTGCCAGCCTGGTTCTACTGTAACCTTTATTGCACCTTTAAGAGTGAAGCTTGCTTCATTTATCTCGCCAATAAGTAAATCAAATTTTGCAATTTCCTCGTCAGCATATAGTTGAGTGCAAGAAAAAAATAAAAACAATATTAAATATATATGTATTTTCATTAAGGTAAATTTCTCCTTTTATAGAGAAAGTAATTTAGATTTTAATTATTATATTTAATAGTATTATATAGATTATTTATTAATATAGCATTATGCTATAGCTAAACTGACTTACGACAATCTGAAAAACGACAAATTCGTCATTCCGCTACTTGTTAGCGGAATCTATGCCGAGATACCGCGAATGAATCCACAACTGTACGAACATTGTGATTTTGGCCCATAAGGAGGGTGTCATCCCAGTGCTTGACACTGGGATGGCTTTGTTGCATCACACTTTATGAGATGGTGATTTATGGTAAATTCATGTAACTATCTCAAATTTAGCCATACCAATATCAGTGAATTTATTAAGCAAATAGCATTTGATTAGCAGTTCTTTTTCTCGATTTATCTCAGATTTATTCCTAAAACTAAATCCGAATATTTGCTTTAATCTTGAGAAAAACCCTTCAATATAAGATCTTTTCCCATAATTTACTTCTTTTTTCCATTCTTTCATGCCATCTTCACCGTATAATTTTATTAACCTAATAGCAGCATTCCTGTCAGACATATAATCTATTTCTGGATGTTCTGCCGCATTGTTTATTGGTGGAATTTTTGTCTTTATATCATATTCGTTACACAACTTATAAAACTTGTGCCTATCACATGCTCTATCTGCATATAGTGCTTTTATGGCATGCTGAAAATCAACTTCTTTTAGCAAATCACAAGCTCCATAGTGATCAGAGTAGACACCGTTACTGTATTTTACAGCTATGGCTTTTTTGTTGTTTATATTCAACATTACGTGCAATTTTCTCGTTTGCTCATAGCCACGATATTTTCTGTCAGTGCTATTTTCCTTGCTGTGTGTTGTTGTATATACTAATTCCTGTACTGTCTATAGCAATTTCGATATCTTCCATATTATTTTTATCAATTCTGCAATCATTTATCTTAATATTAAGTTTCTTAAACCTTCTTGATGCTTGTGAATAGCTGATAACTGCCAAATCTCTTCCTATTTGTTGCAAATACCCTTTTATAAACCCGACTGTTTGTCTTAAACCAATTCTAAAGAAACTGACGATTATATGCACCAAAATCACAACTTTATCACTATAAATATAGTTGCCGCCCTGCATTTTTGGACAATTCTCGTACCAATTTTCTATGGCGTCATTGATATAACAAAAAATGCTTCCTCTTTCTTGGAGAAATTTGTTATATTCATGGCAGTTACTGACTCTCATTTTTTGTGGCATATTTTTTCTTCAACAGTTAAATGGTTATTTATAATGAATTTTGTCAGTAACTGCCAGTTCTTTTCACTTGAGCGATGCAATAAAGCCCACTGGGATCCAGAAAATTTGATTGTGTACTATACAACATTTTCGATTAAAAGCTGGATTCCAGTGTCAAGCACTGGAATGACATCACAGGGGCACTGGAATTTTTGTTTCAATATTTGTACATTAGCCATGCATCTGAACAGATACTGTAAATTAGCTATATTACATTAGCCCATCAGATGAGTTGTAATGATTATAATTGTCTGATAAGTGATCTCTAACATCGTGACCTAACTCATTGGCATCAGGCTTAACTTCGTGATCTAACTCATTAGCATCGAGCTTAAACAAAGAAGGATTATCATCAGATTGTTGATTAGACTCTTTCTCTTTCGACCCAAATAACCATGAAAAGAGTGATGAGATAGAATCAATAATGGATTTAATTGTTGAAAAAATATTGGATAAGAAATTACTGGGTTGCTGAGTATCCTCTTCGGCTGATTCTGGTTCAGGCTCTTTTCCTGCTGTGTCATCCACATCTTCTTCAGGTTTACTTCTGCTTATAAGTGTCTTATCTAACCATTTGAATATATTCTTGTCTAGATTATGAAAATACATTTGACTTATCTCCTTATTTTCATCAACGTAAATCACTAAAGTTGTATTCTCATTCCCCAATCCATCACATTCACTAACGAGCGATTCATGAGAGTTCTTAATGTCTTTGATAAATTGAAGTTTTTCTTCTTCTGCTGAAAGATAATCTCTGTGTTCTGCTCTATAAGTGGTGCCTTTGTATTTAAAACTAAACATTGATTCACGATCTTCATATTCATCTAGTCCAGAATTCTTGACACGTTGTATAATTTGAAATTTCTCTGCTTCTGAAAGGTCCTTGAGGTATATACTACCAGTTGTATCTTTATATTTAAATTTAAACATCCATCCATGGTCTTCATATTCATCTAGTCCAGAACTCTTGACACGTTGTATAATTTGAAATTTCTCTTCTTCTGAAAGGTTTAGGCGGTATACACTACCAGTTGTACCTATGTATTTAAAAATAAAACTCCATCCATCGTATTTATATTCATCTACACCCATCTGCTTGCAAATAGCTTTATAATTTTTTTCTTCTACTTCTCGTCCAACAACATTTGCTATGAGTTCAGTATCCAGAATACTCAAAGTTTGGACTGTTGCCGATGGTGAAAAACACAATTGAAATATGTGGCCTAGCTCATGACCTAGAACAAAATCCATGGCACTTTGCTTATATGTCAGAATATTCTGACAATCTGTTACTCCTCGTGTAATATATCCTGGACTACCATCTTCATCTATGCCGAGAAGATTGTTATACTTTGTATAATCGCTTCTATTATTGAAAATGTAAACCGTTATATTTTTACTTATGCTACTATCTTTGAAGCAAAACTTTTCTTTAAATGCCTCATAGGCAGTTTTAATGTCTGTTTCTATTTGGTTTTGTTCCTGCTCAGATAAGTTGTCGTATTTTATAGTACAATTTATATACCCGTATTTAACGGTAAAGCTGTTAGACAAAACATCATGTATATTTGTGGAAAAATAATTGAACTGCTTTGACTCGGCTTCCTTATACAATTGATGCCCATATTTATCACTAGAATACTTTGGTAGTTTAGGTACTTTGGCAATTAAGTTTTTGTTACTATCAAAAAAAGAAATATCAGAATTACCAATCCTAAAATCCTTTATAGATTGCCCGCAAGTGCCATCATTTGCACAATCATGATTATCTTTCTTATTAAACCATGCGTTGGTGTATTTTTCCATTTTGATACCTCACTACCAAACCTTACTATATTATTATCTTGGTAAAAATCATAATAATTCGTTAACTTGTATTTTAAATCTGTATCAAATGTGCTTTTCTCGTAAGGTATCAATTGTGAAGTAATTAACTTTATTTGTTTAAAATTTTGCTAAAATAGCTCTTTTTATACTATGTTTTATATAGCTAAACTGACTTAGATTTACTGACAATTTGAAAAACAAAAATTCGTCATTCCGCTACTATAGTATTTTCTAAAACGAATGATAAACGTCTAAAATGGTATTACCAACTAAAAGGTGTAAGTTTGTACATTGATGCATTAGAGGTCTGAGGCGACTTTTGATGGTGTGCCAACAATGCTCTATCGGATTTAGATCTTACTTTACCCACAAATATAAATGTTTGTTGCATAGCTCTTAATGGCATAACTTTTGCTTGAAATAACTGTTTATATGGTGCAATTTACAGCTTTTAGTTGCTAAAATTATAACTCTTAGTTTAATAATTTTAGTCTAATAAGCTTTCAGGTTAATAAAATTAAATTATTTGAGTAAATACAATATTATGTTTTTATTTGTGGGTAATAGTAAGGCTTAAAGCAAAATGTAGTACGAACGGTAGGTGGATCTAAAAGATCGAATTACAATCCTGTATACAGCATTTTGCATTATTGTTTGATTATATTTATAGGTACAAAAATGGCTAGAATAATTTTCATGGGAGTAGATGTTTCCAAGGAAGCATTGGACATCTCAATTAATGGCAAGCATAAGCGCATAGCAAACGTGAGTGATGCTATATCTAAGTTTATAGAAACAAATATAGTCGATTTACCCATCAAGTTATATGTAAACTGGTGGCTATGAAAAGCTCATTATAAAATTGTTGCAAGATAACTGTCCATAAAGCTCACCCGAATCGGGTATATGCATTTGCCAAAGCTTGCAATCATTTTGCAAAAACTGACAAGTTAGATGCTAAATTACTGGAAAAATACGCTGAATTTGTCAGTAAAGACGGTGAAGTAAAAGGATGTATAATTTCACAAAAGCAAGAGGAATTAAAGGAGCTGGGGGCAGTTGAGCGTAATTTAAATGATGCAATTCATGCAAACAAGTGTCGCCTGCAAAGTGCGACGGGAAAAGCTAGAGAATACATAGAAAGACAGATAGGGTTTGCTGAAAAACAATTGAAAGAAATTAGGCAAGACATAGAAGACACAATAGATTCTGACCCTGAATTGAAAGGAAAAAATGAGCTTTTAATCAGCTATAAAGGTATTGGTCAAAGACGGCGAGCGTTCTACTGACAGAGGTGCCTGAGCTTGGTAGATTAGAGAATAGAGAAATTGCATGCTTAGTTGGAGTTGCACCTAAAACTAGTGAAAGTGGAAGAAAAGTTGGCAAAGCTCAAATCAAAGGAGGCAGGTTTTATGCAAGGAAAGCACTATACATGTCAGCTCTTGTTGCTATGCGCCACAACAGAAAAATGAAAGCGTTTTATCAGCGTTTGGTTGATTCTGGCAAAGCTGCTAAGGTTGCATTAGTTGCTGTCATGAGAAAAATTATCGTTTGTTTAAATGCCATGATAAAAAATAACAACTTTTATCTTGACTCTTAAGACGGTAGATGACAGACCATTGATTGTATGGGTTCCATCTGTTATATATAATCTTTTTGAATACGAAGAAAACTGATGAATGAGTATGATATTACGGTTATAGGTAGCGGTCCTGGTGGTTATATAGCGGCAATTAGGGCGGCACAGCTTGGGTTTAAAACTGCAATTGTGGAAAAAGAAAAAAATTTAGGCGGTATATGCTTAAATTGGGGATGTATACCAACAAAATCACTGCTTAGAGCATCTGAGGTTTATAGGCTAATAAAAAGATCAAAAGAGTTTGGTATAGAAGTAAAGGGAGCGAATTTTGATATACAATCAATAGTGAAATACTCAAGAAACGTTGTTGATAAATTGTCAAGCGGTGTTGCATATTTGATGAAAAAAAATAATATCAAAGTTCATCAAGGTTTTGGTAAACTTGCAGGCAATGGTACTATAAAAGTCGTTAGCGATAAGGAAGAACAAGAAATTGTTTCCAAGCATATCATTTTAGCAACAGGCGTGAGGGCACGGAATCTGCCTGGAATAGAGGCAGATGGAGATTTAATATGGAATGCGCAGCACGCTATGACTCCAGAGAGATTACCAAAATCGCTACTAATTATAGGGTCTGGTGCAATTGGAATAGAATTTGCAAGTTTTTATAGTACTTTGGGTGTTGATGTAACAATCATAGAGATAAAGAGCACTATTTTGCCGCTGGAGGATAAGGACATTTCAGATTTAGCACAAGAAATATTCACAAAACAGGGGATAGAAATATATACAAGCAGTAGCGTAAAAGCTCTTACTAAAAGTAAAGACTCTGCTCAAGTGCTACTAAGTAGTGGTGAGAGCAAAGAATTTGAGAGGGTGATTGTTGCGGTTGGAATTCAAGCAAATATTGAAAATATAGGTTTAGAAAATACAAAAATTAAATTAAGCCCTTCTGGCTTTATTGAAACGAATGAATGGTATGAAACTAGTGAATCAAATGTGTATGCAATAGGTGATGTAGCTGGCCCACCATGTTTAGCACATAAAGCGAGCCATGAAGCCGTGATCTGCATTGAAAAGATTGCTGGTAAAAATGCTCATGCGTTAAAAAAAGAATGCATACCAAATTGCACTTATTCTCATCCACAAATAGCGAGCATCGGCCTTACTGAGGAACAGGCAATAAAAGGTGGGTATGATATAAAAATAGGAAAATTTCACTCTAACTTTAATGGTAAGTCTGTTGCACTCAGTGAAACTGAAGGGTTAGTGAAAACGATTATAGATAAAAAAACCGGAGAAATTCTGGGTAGCCATATGATAGGTGCAGAAGTAACGGAGTTAATTAGCAATTTTGCTCTTGCAAAGCAACTAGAAGGAACAGACTTCGACATAAAATCTACGATTTTTCCTCATCCAACCATTTCAGAGATGATACATGAATCAGTGCTTGCTGCAGATGTTAAATAGTTGAACTAACGTTCCATCGTTTTAGAGTTGTAAATGTCTTGAGTAGTAGTTTGATTAGGCACTTTAGTTTCAATAGATTGATTACCACCAGCATCAGAATTCTGTAACTCTTCTTTCAATCCCTTAGCTGCTTCTTTAACTTCAAGCTTTGCCTTTGGATGAAGATCTTCTGGGCCTTTTCCTTTAGTATCCAAACCTTGTTGTAGATTAGTGCTTTTCATTTTATTATGCTGCTCGTGCTCAGGTAGGTCAACGACCGAATTGAAAAGAATTTTTATTATATTTTTTAGCAGTTCTAAAAAACCTCCGCTTCTGCCTTCTCTTTGTTCTTGAGGTTTATTTTTCTCATTAGGTTCTTTTTTACTATTACTTTTAGGCATTTTTAACTCAACTATCATAACGCTTAATAAAATTCTACGTGCAAATTGTTAAATAACAGTTAACAATCTAGGATTTATTATTTACAGATGGATATTATTTTAGCAACAGGTGGCACAGGTGGGCATATCTTTCCGGCCATAGCTTTAGCAAAAGCACTAAAGACACAAGGATACAATTGCATATTATTCACTGATAAAAAAACAAATAAAAATACCGACATAGAAAGCTACACCTTACCATTACGTAGACCAAGCAGCAACAAATTTAAGTTTTTCCTTTTCTTGATATACAGCTCTATGTTAGCACTGTATCAAGTAAGAAAATTAAAACCAAAATCGGTCATTGGTTTTGGTAGCTATGCTTCTTTTCCAACTCTTCTTGCAGCAAGAGTTCTTTCTATACCTATAATTTTACATGAACAAAACACAGTTTTAGGGAGAGTAAATAGATTCTTTTTCAAGAGTGCAAAATTAATTGCAACCAGCTTTCCGGAGACTAAATATGCAGAGGGCAATAAATGTATTTTTACAGGAAATTTTGTTGATATAAAAGCACAGAGCCATTCTAGCACTGAGAAAATCCTAAATATATTGGTCATAGCAGGCAGCCAAGGTGCAAATTTTTTTGATGATGTAGTAAGCAGCGTAATTTGTGATTTACCTATTAAAATGAAAAAGAAAATTAGAGTGACGCAGCAATGTACGAAGAAAAATGTAAACAAGGTCAAAAGTCTATACAAAAGTGAAAAGATCGATTGTGAATTGAGTGAATTTTTTGATGATATGGAGAATAGACTGGCCAATGCTCACTTGGTAATTAGCAGAGCAGGAGCAACTTCAATAGCAGAGATCACTCTTGCTAGGCGTTCTGCTATATATATTCCTCACTGCCATTAAGTTAAGGAAAAAGTGTTAGAATGTATTATAAAAT
>NZ_QESS01000008.1:0-10635 GCF_009012935.1 Wolbachia endosymbiont of Nasonia oneida
TTCTAATGAGGAATCTGAAAAACAGCAAGTTACTGATAAAAGTGATCTAGAAAGTAACGATGAGTGTTCTAAAGCAAAGCCACAGAGTGAATCTCCGAGTAGCCGGAAAGGGTCAGAAAGTAATTCGTTTTCAGGTAGTAGTACTTTATCAAAAAAATCTATTATGCCAGAGCTAGAGAAGTTGTTTATATTAGAGCTAGAAAAGTGGTTCCTATATTTTCAGCAAAATGGCAAAAAACTTGACTCGACGCGTTCAACTCATGAGCTTTCAAGTAAAAAAACAGCTACTTCATCAGAAAGAAAAGTAAAAAGTAATTCACCCTCAAAAGTGACTCCTGTTACTGAAGTACATACCGAAAACAAGCCTACTGAATTAAATGATAGTATTACAGAACTCCCGTCACAAGGTACCGTAGGCAAACTAAACATGCCCGGGGACCGTAGTTCTAAAATTTCTGTAGATAGTGGTTTAGGGTCGCTTGAGCGGGGACAGTCACCGTCGCTTATTGAAGAGTTTAGTGATTCACTTCAGCAGACACCGTTAATAGTTGATAAACTTGAAAATATATTTAGTAAATTATTAAGTGTTGTTCACAATCTATTAAAAAACCCGGCTTCTCCTACGCATAAAGATGTGTCGGGTGGACTAAAGTTGCAACAACATCTTGATTCTGATCAGAGAGAGAAACTATACAAAGCTCTTTCTTCTAAGATGAAGAAGAAGCTAGATTCCGAACTTTTTCTCCCTGAGTACGAGAAGTTACTATACCTACTTTATGTTGATAAGAGGGAGGTGCGTTTGCTTCTTTCTCCTCCTGGGGAAGTAGAGCAAGTGTGCTCAGTTCTTCCTTCTGAGGAGAAGGAGCAAGCACAATCAAGTTCTTCTGAGGAGGTAGTACGCTTATTTCAGGAGTTCTTTAGTAATCAAAAAGTTAGTGATAACTATCTTACAAGTTCTAAAGATAGTGGTGTTTCTTTAGGATCGTCTTCACAAAAATCGACTAGTGATACTGGAAGTGATGAAGATGAACTAGAAGCTAGTGGTAGGTCGTCAGTCTCATCGAACTCCAGTACTTCCACTGTTAGAACTAAAATGGATGCTACTAAGATCGAGCAATACTTGCAGGAGAAAAAAGTTAACAGTCGTACCTAATCCACTGCTCTCAGCCACCTAAGTGTTTTATTAGCTGACCCTGAGAGCACTGGTGTTGGTTTTTCTTGTCCATTGTAAGTATTGCATGGTACTAAATGTTTAAAAAGTATTAATATAAAGATATCAATAAAATTATTTACACTTTCATGCTATGCCCATAGCATCATATATTACTTAACCTTACAATAATTTTTTTATTCTTGCTGCTTCTTCAAATTCTAAATTTTCAGCATGCTCTATCATTTGCTTTCTCAAATCATCCTTATTAGTATTTACTTTCGGTTCTGCTATTGCCCTCTCCTGTAAGGTGTTTGATATAGGTTTTATTATAGTCTTTGGGACAATATTGTGCAATATATTATGTTCTTCTTGTTTTTTTCTTCTTCTTTCGGTCTCTTTTAACGCACGATCCAGAGAACCAGTGATTTTATCTGCATACAAAATTACTCTACCTTCAGCATTACGCGCAGCACGACCGATCGTTTGAATTAATGAAGTTTCCGATCGCAAAAATCCTTCTTTATCAGCATCCAAAATTGCAACCAACCCACACTCTGGAATATCAAGACCTTCCCTCAGCAAGTTAACACCTACTAAAACATCGATTTCTTTAGATCTCAATTTGTATATAATTTCTATTCTCTCCAGCGCAGCAATATCAGAATGCAAATAACTCACTTTCATATTCAATTCACTCATATATTCAGCTAAATTTTCAGCCATTTTTTTCGTCAATGTAGTGATTAAAACACAAAATCCCTTCCCTATTGTCACTTGTGCCTCATGAATTACATCATCAATTTGACTCTCTATTGGTTTCACAATGCAGATTGGGTCTGTAAGCCCTGTTGGACGGATAACTTGCTCTATAAATACATTATTGGTCTTTGCCAACTCATACTTTCCTGGAGTGGCTGAAATGTAAACAGTCTGCGGCCTAACTCCCTCCCACTCTTCAAATTTTAATGGACGATTATCAAAAGCGGAAGGGAGCCTGAAGCCATAGTCAATCAATTTCTTTTTACGCGCCTCATTACCACTGTACATCGCACCAACCTGAGGAACGGTGACATGACTCTCATCAACAAATAAAATTACGTCTTTGGGTAAATATTCAAACAAAGTAGGCGGTGGATCCCCAGCTTCCATTCCATAGAGATAACGCGAATAATTTTCAATACCTTTACATATTCCTGTTGTTCTCATCATTTCGATATCAAAATTAGTGCGTTGCTCGAGGCGCTTTGCTTCAACAATCTTATTTTGCGAGTAGTAATAATCCAAGCGTTCATGCAGCTCTTTTTTGACTAGTTCAATTGCCTGCAACAAAGCCTCACGCGGGGTTATGTAATAGCTATTTGGAAAAATGGTGATTTTATTTACGCCTTTGGTAACATTGCCCGTTATAGCATCAACTTCAGAAATTTCTTCTATTTCATCGCCAAATAACGATAAACGCCAAGCTTTATTTTCATAATGGGAAGGAAATATATCAACAATATCGCCGCGCACTCTGAAATATCCTCTCTCAAACCTGGCATCAGAGCGCTTGTATTGAAGATCAGTTAAGTTGCTCAGGAAATCATTAATACGAATTTTATTTCCAACACTAAGCGGTATGATCATGCTGCGGTAGCTCTCAGGCGAACCAAGACCGTATATGCAGGAAACACTGGCAACTACGATCGTATCCCTGCGCTCCAAAAGGGAGCAGACGGTGGAATAACGCAGCATCTCAATTCTTTCGTTAATTGCAGAATCTTTTTCGATATAAGTATCAGTTTGTGGTAAATAGGCTTCAGGTTGATAATAATCATAATAAGAAATGAAGTATTCAACAGCATTATGGGGAAACAATCCTTTCATTTCCTCATAAAGCTGTGCTGCTAAAGTTTTATTGTGTGCCATAATTAATGCAGGCCTGTTTGTCCTTGCAATAACATTTGCCATAGTAAAAGTTTTCCCAGAACCAGTAACTCCAAGCAAAACCTGATCTCTTTTATTGCTATTTAGCCCTGCAATTAAGCTATCGATTGCCTGTGGTTGATCCCCAGCCGGTTGAAAATGTGTAGCGATTTGAAATTCCATAGACTTTACTTACTATCTTTGATTCATTGTATAGTAAACACTATATTGCTTTTAAGATAAGTTGTATAGCTATCGTAAAGCCATAAAACATTAACCAACAATGTCATGCAAGTAGCTGACACTGGAATCTTGTTTCAATGTTAAACAAAATACCATAGAATTCAAGAAGACAATTCCTAAAAAATCCCTACATCCAAAAAAAGGCAAAATGCTGCTTGAATAAGCTAAATTTTTTTAGATGCAAAAACAATAAAACATAGTTGATACTAAAGTTATAGTACTCCTATGACAACGTTACAAAAATTAAGGAAATGGATAGCTCTGATCAATTGGAATAGTATTTTCAGGTACCGGTGGTCAATATGACATTTTTAAAATAAAGATTTAGAACCTGTTTAAAATCTTCTCAATAGAAGAGAAATGAAGGAAAGAACGACCATTTGTAGGCTAGTGTTAAGTTTTCGCTCGCAATTTTTCCACAATCGTCTGCATTTTTCTAACCAAGCGAAAGATCGCTCTACAACCCATCTTTGTGGCAATACAGCAAAGGAATGTAATTCACTTCGTTTTATTACTTCTACAGTTGCTCCAATAATCGTTTTTATTTTAGTTGCAAAATTTTCTCCTGTATAACCTGCACCGACCAGTATATTTTTAACTTCCGAGAGGTTTTCTTTTGCGCTTTCAACCATTCTCACAGCACTGCTAACCCCAGTTGTAAATTAGAAAAAATAGAAAAGGTAAGGAAATAGGGTAAACTCCGAGGTATTTGATATTCATTCCTAAAATAGGAGGTTACCAATGAAAGAGAAAGTAACAGAAATCTTTTGTATAGTCGATGATTTTTGCAATACAGTCGATGAAAATTTTGCAGAAAAACTTCTACCAAGTGGCAAAAAACCAACCAGGACGCCAGAGATTACGCATTCAGAGATTTTTACCATAATATTGCTATATCAAGTGCGACAATTTTAAAATTTTCTATGTGCATTATTTGAAATTATTATACGAATCAGCGTTTCCAAAATTGCCATCCTATAGTAGGTTTATCAGGTTAAAATCGTGGGTTTTATGGTATTTAGCGCTCTTAATGCAATGGTTTTGCGAACAGTCAAAAGTGACAGGGATTTCGTACATAATCTATCGCTGTTTGCCATCCAAAAAGGACCTCGAGAAACAAAGTTTTCAAAGGGTTGGCAAAGATTGGAAAGACTACTTATGGGTGGTTTTTCGGTACATCTAGTAATCAACGAAACTGGCGAAATTCAAGGGGTTACGGTGACAAAAGGCAACGTTGATACCTGTGCCAAATTTAACTCAGAAATTGACTGGATTATTGTTTAGAGATAAAGGATATATCAAAAAAGATCTTTTTCACGAATTATTCGATAGAGGGTTAAAGCTTGTAACCAGTATAAAAAGGGTATGAAAAACTCATTAATGGTGCTAAATGAGAAGATTTTGTTAAGAAAAAGATCGATTATTGAGACAGTTTTTGGCTCTCTGAAAAACAAATTTGAGATTGAGCATACTCGCCACAGATCACCGATAAATTTTTTGGTACACATTTTTTCTACGCTTGTTTCATATTCCATGCAGCCGCTGCATTTCTAAGCTTTACTTCGTTGGCTAATCCGCAACTGGGGTATATAGGGTTGACACCAAGGCAATATTCTTCTGGAAAAGTTGATCGGCATGGCAGCATATCAAAGATGGGACCAGCGGAATGTAGAAGTATGTTATATGAAGCTGCACAAACAATGCTTACAGTTACCAAGAGGACATTTAAATTAAAAAACTGGGGTTGCGAAGAAAAAAGGAATGAAAAAAGCAATTGTAGCAGTAGCAAGAAAATTAGCTGTAATTATGCATAGGATGTTGGTTGATAAAACAGAATTTTATTATCAATAAACATCAAAAGAGCATAGGACAATAATTTTATTGAAAATAAAGATAGCAATGCCGATGGAAGGGACAAGCAAGAACTTAGTTAGACTTCGTGGTAAACATGTTGCCGTCCACTTCCGCCTAACAAGTATAATGCGGCTTGACAAATTTATTGTCATCTCAGACCGCGGAGAGAACCATATGCTACTTTTAACTTATGTAAAATTACCAAGGATTATGGAGAAGATATGCTGTTTTGATTTGTGTGAAAATTATTGTTGACTTATGTGCAATTAGAGAACCTAAGTCACTTTAGCTATATATAAAAGGTTTAAGTGGTTGTATTGATGTATCTTTGTATTAAAAAACACCCAATAAGCAGAGTTGTAAGTGGAATAAACCACAAAATGTAAGTGCTAGATTTTATAGGCGGTACGATTATAATTGAATTGCCGTAAGAATTTTTTAACTCTGAGATTATCTCTTCATCTGTGTATCCATCATTGATTTTTTTACGAATTGCTTCTCGCATATCATACGCGATCTGAGATCCAGATTCAGACAATGATTCGCCAGAACATATTGGACACCTTATTATTTCAAATAAACTGGTTGCTCGTTTTTCCATGCTTTTATCTCTGAGTTTATTATCCAGAGTAAAAGCGTTTACGCCTGAGTGGAATATCAATATGAAAAGTAAACTAACTACTGCTCTCATCCTTGGTTAATTGGGTTATTTTACTGAGCTGGTTCATAAAATCAGTGGTGGATAACTTTCCAATAAAGCTTGACCCTACATCATCATCGTACTTTATTGAAAATTGAATGCCATCATCAGTTGTTTTTTCTGATAAGGAAGACATTAATTTTTCAAACGCATCTGAAGTTTTTGAGTCACCAATCATAAACGAGATTAATTCTTTATAATTTGATATAGCCACGTTGATTTTGTCTTTAAATGAAGACGTAACCAAATTATAATTTCGCACTCCACCATCTGCAGCAAGAGAAAAATTATTACTTTGAATTAAAAATTTCTCTATGTTGAAATTAATTCTGGAAGCTGAGATGTGGTTTACAAATTCGTAATCAAATTTAGTGTCGATACTAAGGTAACTTTCAGGACTTGCAGTATTTTTATACCGATAAGTATAAAAATCAAATCCTAGTTTAGTATTTCCACTTGGTTCTTTATCGAGGTGAAATTGAATGTAATTGCTTTTATCATTCACTTCAGTTATAACACTTTGCTGATTTTCTAAAACATCACATTTTAATCCATAATCTTCGTAACGAAGTGTATCTATATAGTCTATCACGGTACTATTTTTGTTGAATCGCAATGAAGATGGTAAATCGTTTAGTCTAACAACAAAGTGGCTGCTATCGTTTGTGTGGCATTTTATATTCTTTTTCTCATCATCATGAACAGCAATGTTGACTTCATTGCTTGGTATGTAGATATATACTGATTTATCAAACAATCTATTTTTTATCAATAAAGCATCAGATGAGATGGTTAATTGCTCATTGGAAAATTTTGGGTTTGTCACACGGAAAATTAGGTTAGAAGGAAATCCACTAAAATCATGTGAAATATCAAATTTTTCGTCGTTAATGTATAGTATTGTTTCAGCTAAAAGATTTTTTACCTTACATGCAGAAAAATACCAAAAACCACTATACGCTACAGGAATAAACAAAAGTAAAGAGATGATAATATAGATAAAAATCTTACGCATGATTCCCCTATTTATCTAATGATATGTTTCTTGTACCCCTTGGTATGGTTACACACAAGCCGTCGATATCTTTTGTGATTTTTATTTGGCATCCAAGCCTCGACGTCTCTGTTAAGCCGAAAGCTAGGTCTAACATATCATTTTCCTCATCAGATATAGGGTTATGTATTTCTACAGCATTATAAAACTTTGGATCAACAATTACATGGCATGTAGAGCAAGCAAGAGAACCTTCACATGCACCTTCAAGCAGATCTGGATCACTTCTGTGGGCTGAATTGAGCAGAGTTTCTCCCTCTGCAGCTTCATAGCTTTTCTTACTCCCATCAGGTAAAATAAAAGTAACAGATGGCATATTATTCCTATTAAAATCCTTACTAATTTCTTTATATCCTACAGGTAATAACTAATATTTGCAAACTCTTTACAATTCCAGTACCTATATTTCTTGTTATCCAAGTAGCTCTTTGTTGTCATCCGAGTAGCTGACACTGGTTCCTTTATGACGGCAGTGCCCTCTTCTTGTCATCCCAGTGCCCTGATTACTTGGATCCAGAAAAAAGAATGGTGTCATGCAAGTAGCCTCCTTCTCCTGTCATCCGAGTAGCTGACACTGGGATGACACCCCACTTAACCGTCATACTGCCGCGGTATCTCTTAGCCGCTAACAAGCAGCGGGATAACGAGCTTATCGTCACGCCGTCGCGAACCGTCATACCGCCGCGAACCGTCATACCGCGATTCATTCGCGGTATCTCAGCCGCTAACAAGAGATCCCGCTAACAAGCAGCGGGATGACGATTGTCGTTCAGCCATAAATATTAAGAAATTTACCAAATGAAAAAAAGGCAAAAGAAGCCCCGTGGTTGGCTAATTACTTACATTATACTTTCAAGTATGGCGTTTTTTTATTCTAAACGTTTAATAACCGCGATTCAGTTGCTTTTAAGCCGCAACTAATCTAAATTATAAACATTAAGAAATTTACTAAACAGAAAAAAAGGCAAAAGAAACCCTAGGGTAGCTAATTATTCACTATCCATTTTTTAAGTTGGCGTTTTTTAATGTTTTAAATGCTTTATAAGCGTATCTCAGCTTGTGTAGGTAAAAACCTAGAAATTTGATAAAGACATAAGGTGCACATAGTGCAAAAAATTAAACATGAGACGCCAGATACGTGAGTTTTTTTGTCATTTAATCTGTACAGAGAAGATAAATAAATAGCTTCAGTTTCATGATAAGGGGGCTGGCGGAGTTTGTCAAGGAAGTTTTTTGTTTCTATTGAATGACAGTTGTAACCTACGAAAGAAGTCTGTTGTAATTTGTACGATATCTTTATAAAATGGTTCGCATAAGTTATCTAGCAGTGCAACTAAACAAATATAAAAATCAAAACGTCGCGGTTTTTGGTCT
Organism: Wolbachia endosymbiont of Nasonia oneida; assembly: GCF_009012935.1. Lineage (NCBI taxonomy): Bacteria > Pseudomonadati > Pseudomonadota > Alphaproteobacteria > Rickettsiales > Anaplasmataceae > Wolbachia > Wolbachia endosymbiont of Nasonia oneida. The sequence goes on from NZ_QESS01000008.1 coordinate 8,284, forward strand.
TGGTAAAACTGGTTTATCCGCCATTAACGCTCTAACAAAGAGTGGTGCAAGAATATATGCATGGGATGATCATGAAGAGCAAATAGCAAATACAAAAATGATGTATAAAAAATGTAATTTTATTCATCCCAAGGAATACAATTGGCATGAGATCAGTGCATTGGTTTTAAGCCCTGGAGTGCCAACAGAGCCACATTGGATAGTAAAACTTGCAAGGAGATTTGATTGCAAAATAAAATCAGACATTGAGCTATTTCTTGAAGCTAAAACTACGAACCAGAAGGTAATAGGCGTCACAGGAACAAATGGTAAATCAACCACTACATCACTAATAGGGCACATATTAAAATCTGCAGGGAAAAAAGTAGCTATTGGTGGAAATTTAGGCGTTCCTGTTTTGGATCTAGAAAGAGATGCAGAAATTTATGTAATCGAACTCTCCTCTTTTCAATTGGAGTTGATGAATGAAATTAACGTGGACATTTCAGCACTGCTCAATATTACACCAGATCACATAGATAGGCATGGAAGTATGGAGAACTACATAGCAACTAAATTAAAACTGATAAACGGTAGTGAGGTTGCCGTAATAGGATGTGACAATGAGATTACTGCTGATATATTCAACAAATTCACTGGAGACAAAATTCCAATCTCAGTAACATATTCCCCGATGTCATTCCAGCGCGTGACGCTGGAATCCAGAAAAGAAAAACCATTGCCAACTACTCAGATGACAGAGGGTGGTGCAAGAGATCTAATATCATTGGCAGGTAACAATTTGCTTGATTATAGTGAACAGATTACTGGTATAGATCGAAATTATCTGGATCCCAGTGTCAGCTACTTGGATGACAAAAGGGGCACTGGGATCCAGAAGATCTCGTTAAAACTAGAGAATCATAGCTTATCAGTAAGCGACGTGAAAATAAACCTAATATCCAACGCAGAAAACATAGCAGCCACATATGCCGTATGTAAGGTACTTGGAGTAGATAGCAACACTATTATCAATGGAATCAAGTCCTTTTCAGGACTGAGGCATAGGAATGAACTGCTTGGCAAAATAAGAAATGTGTTTTTCGTGAACGATAGCAAAGCAACTAATGCAAAATCGAGCGAAAAGGCGATCTTATCTTATGAAAACATAAATTGGATCGCTGGTGGAAGAAGCAAAAAAGGTGGAATAGAATCATTAAGCAAGCATTTTACAAGGGTTAGAAAAGCTTTTCTTATTGGAGAATCAACCGAAGCTTTTGCAAATGTTATGGAGAATAAAGTAGATTATGTTAAATGTTGCAATCTAGAAGATGCATTCAGATTGGCTTTTGAAGAGGCCTTAAATAGCGCAGAAGAAGTAACAATATTACTTTCTCCCGCGTGTGCTTCTTTTGATCAATGGAAAAATTTCGAGGAACGTGGTGAAGCATTTTGTAGAATGTTTGAAAATCTCAGGTACAATCACACATGCTGTTTAGTATGATGTTGCGTGGAACAAAAGTTAATAATAGATAAGCTAATTAGGGTTATTCCATTTGAAGGGATAAGCGATGAAACCCTATTAAAGGTGTGCACTGACCTTAATCTAGCTAATAGCTTTTGCAAATTTCAGAATGGAATATATAGCGCTTTGGAGCACATAGCAGAGGACTTAAATAGCTCAATGGAAGCTGAATTAAGAAATTCTAATTTAGAAGATATGAAAGTGCGAGAGCGAGTAAAGTTAGCTATTCAAATACACCTTTCAAACTATGCTAAGCTACCGAATTATAGAGAACTTTTAAAAAATGTTTTATCATTCTCCGTATCACCAAAAAATACATATTTTTCTAGTAAACTTTTATACAGAACTATTAGTGCGATTTGGTATGGCATTCATGACCAATCAACAGATTTTAACTACTATACAAAAAGAGCAATATTAGCTGGAGTGTACTTAAGTACGATACTTTTTTTTATCAATGATTATTCAGAAGATTTTGTGGATACTTTATCGTTTCTTGATAACCGTATCAACAATGTCATGACATTTCAAAAATTCAAAACTCGCTTAAAAGGAATCATAGGAAATTTCTTATAAGCTATTGATTGTTGGTAGAAAAGTACTTGAGCACGATCCTGAAAAGGTTTGTGAAAATAAAAATATTCATGCTGATCATAAAGAACATTTAGTTTATCGTGAGGATAATAATGGTACAACAAAATACACCAGTTACGAAGAAAAAGAAAATAAATTTATTGAAGAAGCACATGAATATTTAATAGACTCTGAATTTAATAAAAATTTTGATCTAGGGCAGTACAGAATAAGTATAGCTCTTTCCATAAAAGTCCGGATGTGATAGGATAAGG
>NZ_QESS01000008.1:11035-28499 GCF_009012935.1 Wolbachia endosymbiont of Nasonia oneida
TCTGCCTTCCTATGACCTGTTCGGACTATTATGAGAAATGCTATAATTTCTCCGGAAACTTGACGAAAATAGAACTGGAACTCATCAATGAAAAGTATATGCAAGTTCAAGTTAATAGAGAAAGAAAAATTATTCTCGCTATACCGTAGGTGCGTTCCAAGATTATACTGAAGTTTTTATTGCACTCAAAATCTTCGTTTTTCCTAATCTCTAGAATTATCAATGCATCATCACTTAACCAGCCTGAGTGAGCTAGTCCATTCAACGTTGATTCAACTAGATTGCTATTGTAAGGTGGGTCTATAAAAACTATGTCACATTTTGAAATAGGTTGTGGTAAGCAGTTAGCACTGCAGCAAATTAGCGTAACATTGTCCGTAATTCCAAAATCTTCTGCTGTTTTTTTAGGCAATTGCAAATTGTAATAATCTGAATCTACCATAAATGCATGTTTAGCGCCGCGAGAAAGCGCTTCAAATGAAAAAGAACCACTACCACAGAATAAATCAAGTACATTCAAGTTATAAATAGGTTTTCTTGAGGAAAGCATATTAAATATTGCTTCTCGGACAATACTCATAGTTGGCCGTGCAGCTAAATGCTTACCTGTAGTTATTTTTCTTCCGCGATATTTGCCTGCAATGATGCGTAGCATATTAAATAAGCTCCAAAATAATTAATTATTTATACTATATGATTAATGTCAATATGGCTTTAGCAGTTTAATAGAGAGAAGCTATCGAGTCGCTTGTAAGAAAAACACAAACACAAGACTCATCAGTTATCTTTTTCTGATTTGCCTGCTGCATTAATTGCTTGACCAATCTCATCTTGTAAATCATCATGATCATTTTTTTCATCATGATTTAGCCCTTCAATTCTGCTTTCTAACTCTAACTTAATTATAGTATTGATTTTATCTATATTATCAAGAAAGCCTCTACATTCTTCTTCACTATACTCTTCACCAGATGCTTTTTTTTCAATAAATAGGTTTTTAAATCCTGCTAGATCAGAATTCTGATCGGTATTTAGTACAACATTTCTCTCTATGAAGCTAAGATCTGACAGCAGTAAGCTAACCTCTAACAGATCTTCACTTTTCACGCTTTTAAGGTCTTCAAGACTTTCTAAAATACTAAACACCTTAATCCTTTCTTGTACAATCTCTTTGTCTTCCTTATCAAATTCAGACAATAAACTATGATTATCTACAAATTTCTCACTCAAAGCTTTATTCAATTTAGCAAAATTGACATCCTTGTCAAGTGATGTGTTATCCCGCAACAAGTCTACCCTTGCCCTACGCGCATTTAAAATGTCGTCGTAGTCATTTAACTTTATGTTGCCATCTTTGTCTTGCTGCAATTTATAATAATCAAGGCCTTTGAAATTTTTATTAGTCTTCATCTTCAATCCTCTTCTCATCTCCTTTTGCATCTGGTTTCCTCATTGGTTCCGGTAATTTCCTTTTACTGTCTTCTCGATTTCTTTTTTCCTCTCTTTCAGCACGTTTTTCTACAGCTTCTGGAGTGTTCATTTCAAAAAGTGGTGAGAGGTTGTAAACTTTATCTTGATTTCTTCTGCCTTCTCTTTCAGCACGTTTTTCCATACCTTCAAAAGCAGATCCAAAATCATCAATTTCATCTGAACCTTTTGGTTCCGTGCCTAAATTTCGTGTCACTTCATTTGATTGATCAGGCTTATCTTCTTCTGTTGGCTGATCATGCTGTAGTTGATTAGGCTTGTCTTCTTGTTCTGTGCTTAGTTCTCGTACTACCTTATCTGGCTGACCTCCCCCTCGTAGTCGAAGAGGGTCGCCTTCTTCTAGTGGCTGATCATGGTTATCTCTTACTAGTTCCGTGCCTAACTCTCGTTCTACCTTATTTGATTGATCAGGATTGTCTTTTTCTGGTTCTCTCTTACGGCCTATGGTGTCATCATGAAGCTTATTCAAGAAATCTTGCCTATGCGATTTTGCTCTAAAAAGTAAGTTATTTGGATAACCATCTTTTTCTCCTGTACGACGGCTAACTCCTATAGAATCAAGGCCATGCTCCCAAGTAAACTTCATAGCATCTTCTATTGTATAGCCCAAATGTGATCCTACGTATCCTTTATAATAATCTAAATATTTACCGATCCTTCTGTGTGTAATATCTTCCTTATCAACTCCAAATGCCCTGTAGATCTTTTCCTCAAGTTTATCAACGTCATTTTTAGGTGATGTTGCAAATTTTGTTGCTTCAATAGTAGCACCTACAAATTTACGTGGCACATCAATAGCGTATTTCAGCACTCCTCCAACTCTTGGTACTCTCCCCAGCAGATTAGCTGCACCTCCGGCTAATCTATCCGGTAAATGAGTAGCCCAACTGCCTAAAGACTCAAGTCCTCTACCAGCAAAATTTTGCCACTGCTGTTTGAATCCTTCCATTATGCCAGTCAAAGGCGATGCCTGATACATACTAGATATATTGTAAACGCTGAATCCACCACCAGCGATACTTGAGCCCATTTGTTGTACGAACGTGCGTAAGGAGAACATTAAAAATGAAAGCAAGAATAGTATAAAGATTTCCCCTGCATTGATTAAATAACCTCTCTGTATGTCTTGCACCCTTTGGTAATCGCTATTTTCTTGATAATTTTTGCAATCCTCACAATCTTTACATTTCTGACAGTATTCACTGTTGGGATCCTTATATAAATCATGAAGTTTCAGTATTCTACAACCTTGTTTTTCTACCGCACTCCGCACTAAAGATCTTATTTCATTAATTATTTCCCTATAACTATTGCATTTATTTATATCTTGACAGTAGCGTTTTATTATTTCACTAACATCACCTATCCTTTTCTCTATATTGTTGATCAGTAATATAATGTCAGCCCTCTCTGATGCATGGGATAAACTATTTGTTAAGCGTACTAGATCTTTTGCACTGCAGCCATTACTAACTACCATATCACTTTCTGCAATATAGTGGTCTGCTGGATTATCTTTAGTTCCAGGCATTGGATTAAAGAAAGGATAATCTATATAACGAAACCCTTTTATATGTTCACCATTTTTATCTTTAGGGTAATCCGGTGGAAGCGGGATATATCCAGCGCCTCCAGTAAATTTTATTGTACCACCTTCTCTGCTTATCTTTTCTATACCTTCTATACTTTTATCTATGTTAAGAGAAGAAGCTTCTCCAAGAGTGTAAGGTACAAAAATTTGCCCTGGGGTCCAACCAAAGTACTGCTTATCAACGATACAAAAACCGCCAAACACCCATTTTGGAGCACATAACTTTACCTCGAACCATTTATTGTAGCATACAGTAAAACCTAACTGCCTATAAAAGGTATTCATTATAATGGAAGCCAGTAATGACAAGAGAGCAAATATCATAATCGACTTTAAACAAAAGCTGATGCAGAATTTTATCCAACCTTCAAATAGACTTTTCAGCGGTGAAAATAAAATAGAAATTAGAAACAGTGGCATAATGGCTATAAGAAAAGCTATACCCATAAAACCAGAGAGAAATATTATGTAAGCATATAAGCACAGCAAGAAGTATAGCACAATCCCTATGAAAATTGCCGGTATCATAAGAAGGCTTGCCCACATTTGGTAATGTAAAAACGCTGCAAACTTTTTCCAAACAGAATAAGCAAAAAACTTATTGAACATGTCCTCCATGAAGCTAAACAACTTAGCTTCATCTCCTTGAGCAATACTTCCGGTGTTCATGTTGGGAGCAAAATTAGTAATTATACTTATCAATTGTTCAAGACCTTTAACAAATAAAACAAGAAAATGATCATAGAAAAATCTAAAACTTCCAGGAGATATAAGCACTATTACTAGAGTGATTTTCATCATTCTGATGAGCATATCATGCTTAGTTTCTTGTATCATGCCAAAAAGATAAAGAAGCGATGAAATCATTACAAATAGAACAAGCAAGGAAAGAACAAAATTGTGAAAGCTCGTACTTTTTTCAGCTATATTTTCGAACATAGCTTGTGCAACTGCAGGATCATTGCTATTAAAATGTTCTTTGCAATTTTCGTTAATCAATAATACACATTTTAGATAGTTATAAATATAATCAAAAAACTCAACCCCACTCGGTTGCCGCACTCCACTTAAGAACTCAAAAGAGTAGCCACCTACATTATCTAAGTAATATCTATCTAATATTTTTACATATATTTTCCATCCCTTTTTTAATTTCACCGGGTCACAATTTCTGTCCTTTAATTTAGTGCTATCTCTGTCTAAAGCAAAAAGACCGCTCCCATTCTCTGCCACGGAGTTGTAACCTAGATGTACAGTAGGAGATGAAGGATTGCGCATAGATTTCAAATCTTTGTTAGGACTATCGTCACCAGGCCTTTGAAACAAAAGATAAGCACCATGACCGTTGGTAAACCAACATGGAGCACCACGTGATACTGTATTTGCGCTATCATCTTCATTAATGCACTTGCACTTTACAGTGCAACTTGCATTAGACTTACTTGAAATTTTCTGTGGCGCACTAGGTTTGTAATCATTACAAACTAAGTGAAAGTCAGGTAGACTATTATCACCTGACTTGCCTTCAAATTTAGTTGCATATTTTAACTGCTCCAAGCTTTGTAAGGTATAACTGCCTTTTTTAGATTCCTTCTTGTTATTATTACTCCAAGATGTCCATGCACCATTCACTCGCACTTTTAAACTATCTCCATTGGTTTCGAGCCCGGTATCCTCCCACTCCACCACTTGGTTATGGTGAAAACCATAATTAATTTCACCAGTTTCAGGATCAACAACTTCTCCATCTCCTGGAATAAACGCATCGTGGTCGCTTGAAAAATGAGCGCTTACTGCAATAGGTTTAGGACCAAAATAGTCAGCAGATATACACCTTGGAAAAGGCATATCGTTTTTACTACAACCTGTGATCAGCACATAAGCTGCAAGAAGTAATACCCTAAACCAACATTTGCCTAAACGTGATTGCATATCTAAACTTTTTCCAAATACAGAATAAATTTCTAAAACTTTACTTAAAATATCTTTTTAATTAGTTACTCCATAATATCATTTATATCTTACTCCTCTCCATTTTCTTCCTTGTTTTTAGCTTTAGCACTAGGATCACTTCTTATTGTTTCATCAAAATTTTTTTGCTGATCTGATTGTTTTAATGTTTTAGGTCTATCACTCGTTGTTTTATCAGAACTTCCTTTAGAATCTTCTTTTTTGTCTGGTTGCTTTGGTGTGTTAGGTAATTTAGCCTCAATTTTTCCCCGATCTTTACTCATTTTCTGCTTGATACTCTGTATCATACTTTGGGTCTTATCATCAAGGCCAACGGTTGACAGCATAGCTTGCGATGCGCTCTTAGCAACTGTACCAACACTGCCAGTAACTCCATAACCAGAGCTAAATAGTGTTTGTACCATAGTTTCCGATATAGAAACAAAAGCTTCCATTGCACCGGCAATAATGAGGTATATAAACGCCTGGATTAGGTCTATAGGTAATGCTGCAAAGTGTCCACCAGCCCTTTCTCCGGTACTGAGTGCAACATCAACGCTAGTGCCAGGACTGTATCCAAGAGGCAGTATTGATTTCATCAAGCACAGATCATACGATAAGAAATTTACGCTAATTAAACATTGATAGCATGCAGAAAAATTTGTGAGGTTATATAAAACTGAATACATCAACTGATTTAAAAGAGATAAAAATGAAAATAAAATGACTGGTTCTAATGAAACATGAGCCAACGTTTTTATCCAATTATCAAACAAGGGTTTAGTCTTTTGAAATAGAATAAATACGATAAATAAAGGTGTTAATGACAGTAAAAACGCCACTAGAACAGTAGATATTACATATTTAAACGTAGCGCTAATAATGCATTTTAAAAACGCATAAGTAGCGCAGAATATTACCCAAAATGCAATAAAGCCAAAAGGACCAGAGAGCATCAATGATAAAAACTTTAACCAAGTTTCTGCTGTGAATAATACTCCTGCTGTCAAGTCTAAGAATGCAAATTTTCTCTCCCCTTCTCCTACATAGCCAGAAAAACTATCAACTAAATAAGTGCTACCATCTATAAAAAGTCTGGATAAAGTTGTACCAAAAAGTTCCCAGCTTCTATCGCTAAAGGCAAAAGCTATAAATGCTATCTTGAACATTCTTACAATGAAATCAAATTTACTTAGCTGTATTGTTCCAAGCATATAGCCAACGACAGTAAATATAACGTATAGAGTAAGCAAAGCTCTTACCCCTTGAAGAAGACCTCTTGCATATCCTTTGTATGAATCTTTAACGCTGTCCCCAATTACTTCTTCTTTTATAAGTTTAAATACCCCGTTTACATTCGATGAAATAAAATCATTAATTTTTCTTTTAACAAATAAAGTTACTGTGTACTTATTATTTTCATAATATTTGCCATTTTTATCTGTAATGTCATCTCTCTCTACGTTGCTTACATTGATGCCGAAATATATCTTCTTAGATTCTTCGTTCTGAAAGTGTTCTCCGCTTATTACATCTAATATGGTGTACTCATCTTTTCCGTTTACTCTTTCTCTCACTCCTACCACTTTAAAATCATTAGTTCCCACACCATGCAAATCTTTAGGTGGCTCATCACCTAAATATACATATAATTTTTCGCCATTAATATATTCACATGATCTAGTCACTTTAACATGGTACCCTCCTCTATTATAGTAATAATGACCATAATCTGCGATAGCGAGCATCACACTACTACCGGGCGTTACCTCGTCATTTACTGGATAATCATTGTTCAATTCCAGAGAAAAATCCTCGAATTTATTGTTATCGCCAATTTGCGAACACATATTATCCCCTTTTGCACCCTCTTTCTTTGGAAGACATTGAATACCTTTAGCGATATTTTTATCATCAGGATCACCAATTTTTGCAACAAGAGCCTCAGCCCAAGATTTATCATCTTCAGTAAAACTACCTGCTTTAACATTCCCTTCCATTTTTTCTAGATAAGAATACATATCACATTTATTTCCTTTATCGTACTTCTTATACCTTATAGAGGAGACACAGTTCCGTTCTCCTGCTTGACCTAAACCATAGTTCCATATACCCTTCTCAGTATAGCATATATTTTGATGGTAACAGTTAAGCTCATAGGAGGAGTACTTTTTTCTCTCATCAAGACTACAGTTTTTTCCATCACATAACTCGTTCAATCCTATTTTAGCGCGGCGTAAATCAAGTAGTGAACCATATACCCATGGTTCGTTGTCTTGAATATAACCTTTATTAAAATGCACCTTATTATCATATGGGGTATACCCATTTCCAACTAGCACTTTGCTTTCCTTTGCTTTTGTTTTATCAAGAGGTAAAAATTGTATTTTATTTTTTGTACCATCTTTACCATCACAAAAAAACTCTCCCCCCTGATGTACTTCACTCACTGTAGCTTTCTTATATACAGTTTCCTTACGGTCATTTTCTACAGCTTTATAACAATTGTCATCAAAATTGATGCCTTTCCCTTCTGGATTGTCGTAATCAATTGTTATTTTTCTGGGAACTAAGCTGAAGCTTAACTTGTCACCAGGATTTACTTTAATTCCAGTGTCCACATAACGTCTATTGCTGCCAAATCCTTTGCCACCACATAGTTCGTTTTTACTTTCATTAACACCATAATTGTTAGGTACACTATTAATATCCGCAGCCTTACTATAATTTGGTTCTGAGCCATCAGCACAAAAGCTAGCTGGCACAAGTACTTTCCTTGGATTTTTGTCTTCTTTAAAAGGGCAAAAATTTACTGATCCATCGAGGGTGAATTTGATTTTCTCACCCTGACTAATTACCTGACCAGAATCAACCCAATGAATTTTATCGGCTTTACGAACTGGAACATCCACATTAACGCTGGTGTTTTTGCTCTGCAACCCAGGCTCGACACAATCCATATTACAACCAGTGATTGCAAGACACAGTATCAATAATAGTGATCTTTTACTTATCATTGCTGTCTTCCTGGTTGTGGTATCTGAGGCGTTGACCTTTGAGTCCCTTGTGGTATTTGAGGTCTTGACGTACCTGACTGTTGAGAGGCATCTCCTCTTTCTCTTCTTTGAACGCTTTGTTCATCTAACCCTACTGTTCCCATTAAGCTTTGTTGATACTGTCTTCCAGGTTCGCTTGCTACATAAGCACCAAACAACGAGTCAGATATTGCCGAAGAAGCTTCAACTAAAGCTTTCATAGTGTGTCCCAAAATAACAAAAGCCATCATAGCGGTAATATTAGGTGTATATTTGGAAGCATAACCATAAAAAATACAAGGGTTAAAAATCTTTAGGTTAATATTAAGTATACATGTAGAGCAGACCTCAAAATCAAATACTGAATACACAATATAATCCATAACCTGACTTATCAGTGATATAAAAATTAAAAGGACCACTGGATGAATTGCAAATCTTGCTAAATTTTTAACCCAGTTTTGAAACATCTGCCTAGTATACGCAAATAAAAGACAAATAATAAAAATAGGTGCTAAAGAAAGTAATAACGCAACTATTGCTATAGATGTAATAAAAGAAAATAAGGCATTAAAAATAGATAAGCTCACTGTGATTAAACCCCAAATCACCAAGCAAAAAGATACAATGCCCAAAGGGCCAGAAAATATAAGAGATACTATTAACAATACTGAATGCGATGACAAGAACCTATTGAGCGGCAAATCAAGAAACTCAAAAACATTTGAAGTAGTGCCTCTAAAATTTGCTATTTCTATTAGTTGTTTTGGAGTGTTAATAAATATAGAGAATGCATTGTTATAAAAAAAGTCCCAGCTATTATCCTGCAATAGCTGGGCGATGACTCCTATCTTTACGCATATAATTAAAAACTCATATATAGAAATATGAGTTAATCCAAAAAAGTAGTAAAGGGTATATAAGGTTATGTATAATACTAACAGCGATATTATCGTGGATCTAATGGTATTTGTTCTGCTTGATTTTATAAAACTTTCGTAAAGAGACTTTACAGGACTAGTATCAGAGTGAATTGCGTTAGGGTCTTTATAATTAGAGCCGAAAAATGCAGTTTTCACTTTTTCATCAAAGAAATTATATATTGCACTAAAAGTTTTTGTAGGTGGCTCTTTAGTTGTTAGGTTAATACTAAACTGACCTTCATTTTTGTAATCGCAGCCATGGTCTCTTATTCCATAATATATGGTGCCTGTTTTGTCTTTTAATTTTCCTTTCAAGTTTTCCATGTCATGAACTTTGCTGATATATACAGATATATCCGCTTGATTTTCACCAGGCTTATGCTCAGGGAATTTATCGGAAACACTTATATACAAGCTATTTTCCAGACTATGGTTCTTCGTTACTCTTATGTTGAAACCACCTTTGTCATTTCTATTGTAGCAGTGCTCGTCATTTCTACTACATAAACTAAAAGTTAAACTTGGTGTTCGATGGTATTTTTCTATCTTATAATCACAGTTAGTACATATGCCACCTGTTGGAATGTGTTCAAAATCTTCACCATCCATGTGAACTTTCAAAAGTGTAATGTCAGTTTTTACCTGTTTTTCTTTTAGTATTTTACTAATAATTTCAGCAACAACAGATTCACCACTAGAATTTAAAGCATTGAATAGCTCAATTTCTATATTATTATATTCAATATACACGCAATCCTCGCCTCTACGACCAGAAGAAAATTTACATATACGTCTACAGAGTGAATTTAAAATGTGCGTATCTATCTTACTTGCACTGCTCTCTGAAAGCTTGCTGCAATCTATATTCTCTCCTTGTTTTATAGAGTTAATAATATTTTCAATTTCCTTTTTTCTTTCATCTTGATCTAACTTCGAAAACCAGTACTCTCTTCCACTCAACCATTGCGCATCGCCTATTATATATTTATTAGGACATATCCCATCCTTGCCACCTTGGCATTTCTCTTGATTTAAAACATGTGCAAAATGTTCCGTTTCTTGCTCGCTACACTTTTCGTCGATTTTCAAATACCTGATTTTTGTCTCACTCTCTTTATCTTTACACACTTTACTTCCAATCACACTAAAGCTTATCGTATCGCCTTTTTTAAGTGCAAATGGTAATGCAACGTCATTTCTCCCAGGCCCAATTGCAAAATCTGCATACTGCTTAGGACAAAAATTAACCTTACTAGGCACTATATCAATCTCTGTTACTCTTATTCTATCTGAGATATTAACACCAGAATCAACCCATTTCTGCTCTGTTGACACTATATCTAGTTTTTCACGCAAACCTGATAAATTTTCTGGCTTAATACAGTGATGTTCCCCGCAGCCTGACAGAAAAAAAAACGGTATTATCAGCAAAAATTTTAGCATAAATCCAACTCATTCAGTGCTTTTGTTAACACTCTCGGAGCTACTAGAACCAGAACCTCGAGATTTACTCTTGTCTCCACCACTCAACTTCTTAGCAGCAGCACCAGCAACTCCAGCAACACCCCCAGCAGCAGCTTTGGCAGCAGATAAAGCTTTGCCCACCATTTGTCCAGGTGTCTGACCTGAGCCAAGTGCTGCTCTATGGTTACCAGCAAGTTCAGCAGCCATGCCAGGAAGAATGTTTAAAAAGTGGTAAAAGAGGAATAATACTAAACACAATTTTAATAATTCTCCGATGAGAGAGCTGCCAAACTCCATGTATGTAAAGTCGAATAGACCAAGTATGCTGCTCTTTTTAAAGCTATAATTTTGCATCATACATGCAAGAGTAGTTTCATTTTTATCACATTCCCCATCTTTCAATTTAAACCACTGTTTTTTCTTACTATATGAGATTTCTGCTTGTTTCTTTTCATATGACTTGTCCGGTTGTTCATTTTTATATGACTCGTCCAGTTCAAAATTTAAATTTTTAAAATAGATTTTATCACATGCTATGAACATAAAGGACAAAAACGCAAAAAGGATAACCGGGTATAAGCTATAGGTAATCAACTCTTTCACCCAGCCTTCAAAATATCCTTTGGTGTGTTGGAATAAAACCATAGGAATGAACAAAGGTGATAAAATGATGATTACACTTAAAGCAACTAGAGATAAAATAAATACATAGCACAGCCACAAAATAACCATCATCATCAGAACGGCCATAAATATACAGACAAGAGCTACTAAAATTTGTCCACCAGCAAAAATAATACCGATTACCGAACCTGCAACTAATAAGACAGGAGCAGCACCAAGCAAGACTGCTAACGTTGCAACACCTCCAGTACCAATTTTGCCACCAATTCCATCTAAAGGGGCACCTAAATAAAATAAAATTCTACAATCAAGCCTATCCCAAGGTGCAAGATAACTGTAAGATACCCTCTTTCCTGCACGAGTATATTCATAATCTGTACCTGCTTTATAATTACATATGCCTTTACTTTCAGATGATGCTTTTAGCACTATCTCTGACAAACCATTTGAGAGACGAGTTAATTCTCCATAATAATGAGACATGGTACTGCCTGTTGTGAAGTAAATCACTAAAGCGAATTTTATGATCAACATATACATTTCTTGAGGCCTCTGAACTCCACCAGACATGGCTTTTATAGAGAACAGTATTAAAGCTAAAACTAAAACAGCAGTTACAGTGTTTTTCAGCCTTTTCTGTGCTACAGATATAAAACTCTCACCATTTGGTGCACCTTTACCTGCAACTAAATTATCTAACGATTCCTTAATGCATTGCACTATCATAGAAGTTACGGGAATAGGAGCTAATGATTTACTCCCTGCCTGGTTATAACAAGCTTCAGAAACATACGAGCTAAAACAGCCAGCATTATCATAACCTACAAAAATTTTCCCCCCTTGTCCGTTGAGTCTTTTTTCTTTAGATCTGATAATAGTTTTATAGTCATCATTATTACCAATAGTAACTTTTTCCTCGCCTGTACCATCTTTATTTTTGAATATCATCACAGATTTTTCACACATAGGAGCAAGTGGGTCAGGTGGCAATTCCGTGCACCCCATATCAACCCCTTGCGGCCAAGGAGTCATTTCGATACCAAGCATGCTAACACTGGCTAACTCCACACATAATCTGCCCGTTTTTCTCACTGCTTTGAATGTAGCTCCATGTATGGGTTCGCTCTGTCCTGCTTTGAGAACTCTACATTCCAGACCACCATCAACCTTCGAGGACCATGACCCATCTACGTATCCAGTGTCTTTCTCCCTGACATCAAAGTCTATGTATCCAGGTTTTCCTCTGGAATTAAAGTCTACCTTATTAAAAAGATTACCAAAAGTTAAAGGGTTTCGATGACATACTTCTATATATTCACTGTATTGCACACCATTTTTTGGCCAGTAATAACTCTCTGTACTCTCCTGAACGTTAGAATTTAAGGCTTCTTTTTCTGCTCTTTTCCCGTCATAATCTTTTTTGTTCACGTCTTCCCGAGCTTTATTTTGCAAACAAGAAAAATATTCCTCTTCTGTTTGGTAATTTTCATTGGTGCAGCCACTATAACCTGTGTCTTCTAATTTAAAATTTTTGTATTTTCCATCATGATCACGTGCAACTGGGTGTTTAACAAAACTATGTTCACAAACAACAAGCCCTCCTATCGCTTTCCAGACTCCAACAATTGCAGCTATCATTCCAACAATAACAAGAGCGGTAAACAAACCAGCAGAAGAAACGATCAAAACAATGCCAGTAAATATTGCGCCAACAGCAATCGCTATTCCAGCAAGTGCTGCAGCTGTTTTAAACGCTCCACAATCAGGATTAGAGGCACGACTAAAACTGCCAGTGGAATTAAATCTGCTAACAAATTCTGTCTTGTCAGTACCACTTACTCCATCTGCAAGCACTGGATATGAGAGTAAAAAGTCTATATTTAGTAAAAATATCGCAATTAATAGCAATGACAGCTTAGTCTTAAACATTTTTTACCTTCTGATAAAATATAGGCAACCATACTTTTGGGTTGTCCCCAACTTCATTTAATATATCGTGTAACAATAGAACACTTTCTGCACGTCCGGATAATACGTTGATTATATCATCCAGGCCTTTTAAGTCTATTCTAGCTACTACAGCATTGACTCCTTGTTTCACCAAAAAGAATCTAGTACTCGGATCTGTGTGCTTAATTAATATATATTCACGTTCAGTTAACATAAAAACATCCCGATAGACACTAGTAGCTTTCAGATTTGGTAAAAAAATCTGTGTCGCTGTTTGTTGTACAAGCGTATCGCTAATAGTACTTTTACTTGCATCCTCAACACTCTGAGTAGCAAAAATCACAAAAGCATTTAGTTTTCTCAGTACCTTCAACCAGTCTTTTATCTTGGGTGCAAAAACTGGATTATCTATTAACGCCCATGCCTCATCAAGAACGATAATAGATGGAGTGCCATCAAGAGATATACTAATCCTATGAAATAAATAAATCAAGACCGGTCCAAGAGCAACAGGATCTTTGAGCAAGCTAGCCATCTCAAAACCAAATACTCTTGCTCGTGAAAAATCTAGCAAATCTTCTTTATTGTCAAATATTGCAGCATGAGAACCATTATCATGCCACATAGATATTGCCCCAGCTAGAGTATCAGGACCTGCAAGCCCTAAAAACGGTACGAGGTTTCTCAAGAATCTGTCTTCTTTTCTTAATTTAAAATTTCCTTCAATTGCATCATTAATTCGTGCAATATCTTCTGAAGTAAATTTATCATTATATACCGAAATTAAAGACTTTATCCACTCCATTAAAAATGTTCTATTATCAGAGGTATCATCAAGTTGTAAAGGATTAAAATTTGTTTTAGTTCTTGGTTCTATTACAGTATAGATACCACTAAGTGCTCTTAAGAAAATCTCTGCACCGCGATCTTTATCAAAAAAGAATATCCTTGGAGAAAACTTCATCGCTTGGGCACACAGGAAATTCATTAAAACAGTTTTACCAGCACCAGTTGGGCCAATTATCATAGTGTGTCCAACATCCCTTATATGAAAGTTGAAAAAAAATGGAGTACCAGATGTCGTGTCAAAAACTGTAACGGCATCTCCCCAGTGGTTATTGAATTTATTACCAGTAGGATAATTATGTTGAGATGCAAATCCAGCCAAATTAAGACTACTTATTGTAGCTTTTCTCACTATATAATCGAAATTACCAGGAATTTGCGCCCAAAATGCTGGTTCAAGGTTAACTCTCTCACGTATAGGGTAAACACCGCAATTAGAAAGCTCTGATTCTACCAACGACAGAGCGTTATCCAATGATTTAGGACTTTTTTCTATACATAAAATAGTCAGGTGATGTTGACCAAACGCAATCTTACCACTCATTGCGTCATCAAGCGCTTGAGAAATTTCTGCTATTTGAGAAATAGCTTTATCTGCAGACTGTATCATTCGATTTTGCTGTATCTGCATTTTTCCAATCGCCATTTGCCTGTTTATAAATTGAAAAGATTGCGTAATTATAAACTCGTAAGGAAGTTGTAAAAACGAATCAAGCATTCCTGCAGAAGTATGATTTCCATATTCTTTGATACTAATTATTCCAGCATATTTACTCTCATTATGAGTCACAACCTGTATCATCTTACGGCCAAAGAATAACCTATGTACTGGTAAGTATCTTGATATTTCAGTTCTTAGCGGAAAAAGCGTATTTGTAACGAAGCCACAATTTACGATTCTAGATAGAAACTCCATTATTTCGCAGAACAAACCATCTGGAGTTTCTTTTACTCCAAGAATTTTAGGCGAATAATTTCTAAGGCTTGTCACTACACGATTTGTCGTTTCCTCTAAATCTTCATACGTGGCACGTATATCACTTTCCCAAGCATGTTTTGAAGTTACATGTCCGAATTTTTTTAGTAGATGTGACAAAAATTCTACTCCTTTTGTGTCCGCTCTACGGATAATCGTAATGTATAGGTCATTAATAAATGATTGCCTTGTTGCGTGTTTTTCTCTCCATTTTAGATTTACGTGATTAGCGAAAAAATTCGGCAAACCTTGACTTGCAAATTCATCAGAAAAAATATTTTTCTTACGTCTGATAGTATGAAAATACAAACTAAATGCCGGAGATGAAATGCTTCTTAGCATCTGATTCCTGATGTTGTTCTGTATGACTAAATCCTCGTCATCGGCAGTTTCAAATGCAAAACCACTTAATTTTATAACCTTAACCAACCAATTTTCTTTTGTCATCAAGGTTGTGCTATTCCAATAGCAAGAATAAGGAATAAATTCAGCAGCGTGAACTTCCCTGTTCAGAGTAGATTTATTCTTTGATTGAATAGCCCTAAACCTCAGCATCACACAACGTTAAGCAATATCATAAGAATTGGCTCCATGGTAAAAACGATTTAAACATTTCGAGCACTTTCCCAATTTTACCATAAATAATTCAATAAACAACGGTTCTTTTGCAGAAGCTATATAACCAAGTCCATGTATACCTGGTAACATTAAGAGAATCACTCTTAAATCATTTGAATTAATGAAAATTAGCATGCAAATCAGGACGTTTAATATTGCAAACATATAACTCACACCAAAGAGCATTGCAGGTCTTGTAAGACCTTTAAATAATTGATCTGTTTGTATACTACCTGTGGACATATCTTTAACCTTCTAATAATAGCTCTAACACTAATACTATATCATTATATTAAAAATCCATTGAAACTAGTAGCACTTTAAGTTAAGATACATTATTTAATCCCGATAATGACAAGTTGGCCATTTCAAGAAGCAGAAAAAATATTGCAAGAGTTTCCTAATAAAAAAGAAATAATATTTGAAACTGGTTATGGACCCTCTGGTTTACCCCACATAGGAACCTTTGGAGAGGTTTTCCGCACTACAGTTATTGTAAATGCATTAAAAAAAATAGCTCCTGGTATAAAAACCAAAATCATTGCAGTTTCAGATGATATGGATGGTTTGCGAAAAATACCAGATAATGTGCCAAATCAAGAGATGCTAAGAGAGCACTTAAATAAACCATTGACTATGATACCTGATCCATTTGGCACTCATCAGAGTTATGGTCATCATATGAATTCATTGTTGTGTAAATTTCTTGATATGTTTGAATTTGAATACGAGTTCAGGAGTGCAACAGAGTGTTATAAATCTGGCGTTTACGATGAAAAACTTTTACTCTTACTGAAAAATTATGATAAAGTGATGGACGTAATGCTTCCATCATTTCGGGAAGAAAGACAGCAGACTTATAGTCCATTCTTGCCAATATGCCCAAAAACTTCTCAAGTTTTACAAGTTCCAGTAATTGAAACAAATACAGAGAAAGGAACAATCACATATGAAGACCCAAACGGGGAAAAAATAGAAGTTCCAGTGACAAAAGGAAAATGTAAACTGCAATGGAAACCTGATTGGGGAATGAGGTGGGCCGCATTTGGAGTAAATTACGAAGCTCACGGAAAAGATTTAACTCCATCTGCTGTGCTTTCAAGTCAAATATGTGAAATACTTGGAGAAAAGCCACCACTTCTGTTTTGCTACGAGCTTTTCCTTGATAAAGGAGGAAAGAAAATATCAAAATCAAAAGGAAATGGCATTTCAATTGAAGAGTGGCTAACTTACGCACCAACAGAGAGCTTAGCATTGTACATTTTTCAGAGTCCTAAAAAAGCTAAACGTTTATATTTTGATGTGATACCAAAATCAACTGATGAATATTTAGAATTTGTAAAGCGTTATCATGAGAACAAAGAAAAGGATATAAATAATCCTGCTTGGCACATTCACCAGGGCAATGTTCCCAGTATAGAAACTTCAGGCATAAATTTCTCACTACTTTTAAACCTAGCAGCAGCTTGTAATGCTGAAAACAAAGAGATCCTATGGGGTTTTATATCCTCTTATACACCAAACGTTACACCAGAAAATAATAAAATGCTTGATAGACTTTCAGACTTTGCAGTAAAGTATTATCACGATTTTATCAAGCCAACAAAATCATATAAAACTCCAAATGAAAAAGAAAAAGCAGCGTTACTAGATTTGAAGGACACTTTACATTCTCTATCTACAACTGCTACTGCTGAAGAAATTCAATCTCAGGTATTTTCTATTGGAAAAAAATATGATTACACCAACTTACGTGACTGGTTTCAGCTATTATATGAAACGTTACTTGGCCAAAAAACCGGTCCAAGAATGGGATCCTTCATAAAGCTTTACGGAATAGGTAATACGATTTCTCTCATAGAAAGCGCTACTAAATGTATACTTTAGAGTTTACCTCCTTTCATTTGAGCTCTTTAGTTTTAATAAGAATTCCTTGACAAACTCCGCTAGCCCCCTTATCATGAAACTGAAGCTATTGTATTTGCTTTCGCCAATCTGC
>NZ_QESS01000009.1:0-26567 GCF_009012935.1 Wolbachia endosymbiont of Nasonia oneida
AAAAAAAGGCAAAAGAAACCCTAGGGTAGCTAGTTATTCACTATCCATTTTTTAAGTTGGCGTTTTTTTATGTTTTAAACGCTTTATAAGCGCGTTTCAGCTTATGTAGGTAGAAATTTTATAAGACATAAGGTGCACATAGTGCAAAAAATTAAGCATGAGACGCCAGATACGTGAGTTTTTTTGTCATTTAATCTGTACAGAGAAGATAAATAAATAGCTTCAGTTTCATGATAAGGGGGTTGGCGAAGGGTGTCAAGTAACTTTTGCATTTAATCCATTTCTATGGCTTATATGATAATCGTTATTGTAGTATAATTTAGAATAATGCAATAGATACCTAAATGTTTTAGCTATTAATTATATGTTGCACAAAAGCATATATTGCCCTACCATCCAAGTAGGTTAGAAATAAAGAGGTTTTTATGAGTTTTACTTTACCTGAATTACCATACGATAAAACAGCTTTGGAGCCTTATATATCTGCAAAAACCTTAGATTTTCATTATGATAAGCACCATAAAGGATATTTAAATAAACTCAACGAGCTAGTTGAAAATACGGATTATCAACATGTAAAAATTGAGGAATTAATAACAAAAGTGCATGGTAATAGCGGCAACTTGCCTATATTTAATAATGCAGCACAAGTTTGGAACCATACTTTTTATTGGAATTCAATGAAAAAAAATGGTGGTGGTAAGCCTAAAGATGGTAGTCTTCTAGCAAAAAAAATTCAAGACGATATCGGTGGCTTTGATAAATTTTATGAAGAATTTTCGAGTCATGGAGTAAGCCAGTTTGGCAGTGGATGGGTATGGTTAGTGCTCGAAAAAGGTAGGTTAGGAAAGCTCAAAATCACCAAGACTCCAAATGCAGATTTGCCAATAATTTATGGCCAAGTGCCACTACTCACTATGGATGTGTGGGAGCACGCCTATTATTTAGATTGTCAAAACCGTAGAATTGACTACATAAAAGTTTTCCTTGATCATTTGATTAATTGGGATTTTGCAGAAGAGAATTTAAAAAAGAACACATAAGATGAATGTACCCCGGGTAACAAAATTAGATAATGGTCTGCGCATAATAACTGAGCAGGTGCGTGATATTGATTCCGTAGCTTTAAGCATACGAGTTGGTGTTGGCAGTAGAGCAGAAAGTGCAAAGCAAAATGGAATATCCCATTTTTTAGAACACATGGCTTTCAAAGGGACGAAGACAAGAACTGCCTTTGAAATTGCAAAAGCTTTTGATGACATAGGTGGAGTTTTCAACGCTAGCACCGGTAGGGAAAGCACCACCTATTATGCAAAAGTCCTCAAGAAAGACATAAAAACTGGTATTGATATATTAATAGATATATTGATGAATTCCACGTTTCCAGAAGATGAATTGGAACGTGAGAAGGGTGTTGTAATACAAGAGATTTTTCAAACTAATGATTCACCAAGTGACATTATTTTCGACAAATATTTTGAGGCAGCTTATAAAGACCAACCATTTGGTAGGTCAATCTTAGGCACGCAAAATACTGTAAAATCTTTTACTCGAGGAGATCTAGATAATTACATAAATGAGCATTACTTTGGTGAGAATATGCTATTTGCCGTTGCAGGAAATGTTGAACATGAAGAAGTTGTTGCATTAACCAAAGATTTTCTCTCAAAGATTCATTCTAAAAAGCTGAAAAAAAGCCAAAATGCGAGCTGTACTGGTGGTGAGTATTTAGAACATCGTAAATTAGATCAGGTACACTTGCTAATTGGTCTACCTAGTGTTTCTCGCCATGACGATAAATATCACACGTTTCAAGTGCTTGATTCTATATTAGGGAGCGGAATGTCATCACGTTTATTCCAGGAAGTAAGGGAAAAGCAGGGATTAGCTTACTCTGTTTATTCATTTAATTCCAGCTATACTAATACAGGAATGTTTTCCATTTTTGCTGGTACAGACAGTAGTAACTTAGATAAGCTTTTAAAATCTATAACGACAGAGTTGAAGAAGTTGTCTACAGATGATCTGAAGGAAGAAGAAGTAAATAGAGTGAAAGAGCGAGTAAAATCCCAAATTTTAATGTCACGCGAAAGTGTTAGCTCACGTGCTGAAACATTGGGACACTACTACGGTAACTATAATAGGTACATCAGTAAAAATGAATTAATAGAAAAAATTAGTGCAGTTACCACTGCTAACGTAAAAAAAGCAGCAGAAGAATTGTTATCTCAGCATGAAAAAACCACTCTAGCTGCAATTGGAGAAATTGAATCATTACCAAGTTACGATAAAGTGGTTTCTATGCTTAAAGCTTAGTGTACTTTAATTATGTTGCTTAAGCTCACTAAAAAGTTCAATGAACGGTTGCAAAATCCTTTCTATAAAAAGTTTGCTTTCTGGTTCATCGCGTATATTACTTATCAGTTTATTCAAAGTTTTCTCGCTGTTTCGTAAAAATAAATAGCTTTCTACTGCTTGCACACCAGACAAGACAGTCAAAATTCCTCCTATCACTAGACAAGCAGCTATAGCAGGTACGGTACCCACTGCAATTGCAGTTGCGATTAATGATAACCCAGCTAAGAATGTAACGGCTGAAACGCAAAACGCTATTTGATGTTTTTCTTTATTGTTAACCATAAATACCTCACAAAAACTATATTTTTAACATACCAGTGTTGTCATGTATTGTCAAGTTTTTAAAGAAGATTAAAAAATGCAACGCACATGTGCAAAAGACGCTAACTATGGATTAGCCAAGGAAGAAAGAGTAGGAAGAGGAAGGCTTTTTCTGTTTTAGGGAATATAAAATAAGCGTAGAAAAATATGAACTAGGTGTATAATTCACAGTGTAGTGGTATCTCACTAATCCAATTATTTTTCTCCCGATCTAGCCTATCATCTAATATAGCCTGCCTTATTGATGCCATTAACTTATTCATAAAGAAAATATTATGAATGGTAACGAGCGTGTAAGCCAGGAGCTCTTTAGCTTTCAGTAAATGGTGTATATAAGCTCTTGAATGTTTTCTGCAGGTAAAACATAAACAGTCACTTTCAATTGGGTTGTTGTCCAGCTCAAATCGTTGATTCCGCAAATTAATATGCTCTTTGCACTTTGAAGAAATAGAATTTCTGTTTTTTACTTTAACAAGTGCGCCACCATGCCTTGCTAAGCGGGTTGGATGCACGCAATCAAACGTGTCAATTCCAAGCTCTACTCCGCGAAAGATGTCCACAATTCCACCAATACCAAGCAAATGAGTAGGCCTGTCTTTTTTCAGGTGGTCCATAGTGAAAGAAACTACATCATGCATCTGCTCTTTACTTTGACCAAGTGATCCACCTATTGCTTGACCAAAAAATGGCAAATCGTTGATAAAATCACAACTTTCTCTACGTAAATCTTGATACACTCCGCCTTGACTAATTCCATACAGTGCCTGCTTGCCATTATTGTTTTTTTCAAATTCATTTAAAGAACGTTCAGCCCATCTGTGGCTCATGAGCATTGATTTTGCTGTGTATTCTTTGCTTACGTGAAATGGAGTGCATTCATCTAAAACTAGGATTAAATCTGCACCTAATTTCTGTTGAATTTGTACAGATTTTTCAGGAGTTAAGCAATAAATTTTACCATTAATGTAAGAACGAAAAATTGCCCCATCCTCATTAATTTTGATCAAAGTTTTTTGTTTTTTTCTTATTCCTTTTATCTCTTCCGAAACTGATCCGTGGCCTAAGCTAAATATCTGATATCCACCTGAGTCAGTTAGCATTGGCCCATTCCATCCTATCATCTTGCGCAAACCACCAAGTTTTGCAACAGTATTCTCTCCTGGTTGAAGCATTAGGTGATAGGTGTTGGAAAGTATGATTTGGGTACCAGCTTCACTTATTCTTTCAATATCTGCAGCTTTAATTGCAGCTTTTGTTGCGCAGAATATAAAAGCGGGGGTTTCTACGCTTCCATTTGGAGTTTTAATTGTTCCAACTCTTGCAGAACCTGATTGCTTGATTCTCTTGAATGAAAATTCTTCTTTCATCTATTTGCCTGAAAGTTCTGTTATGATGTTTTCTACTTTCTCAGGAGTAAGATTTTCATAGAAGTCATTATTGATCTGCACAACGGGAGCATTAACGCATGCACCTAGGCATTCAACTTCTTTTAAAGTGAACAAATTATCTTTAGTAGTCTCACCGATATTGATTCCAAGTTTTTTTTTAAAGGTATTTAAAACTTCTTCACTATTGCACAACCAGCAAGGAGTTGTTCTACAAATTTGTATTAGATATTTGCCTACTGGTTTTAAATTATACATGGTGTAAAAATTTGCCACTTCATATACACGAATATGTGGAATATGCAGCATATCAGCAACATAACGCATAGCAGATTCAGAAACCCATCCGCATTGCTCTTGAACCAGATATAGTAAAGGCATAACAGCACTACCTTCTCTACCTTTGGGATACATCTCTATAAACTTTCCCGCTTTCTTGAGGTTTTCTGATGTAAAACTAAACTGCTCTTCTTTTTCTATCATTCATGAGACTCGTGTAAACTTTAACAGATTATACCTGTAGAACCAATGATTGCAATTGTTGGTTTTTTGAGAAATAGCATAAAGCTTCTTAGCCCTCTTCAAGCTTATATTTACCTTTTAGTATAAAATATTATATTAATTTTTTAATTTTAGTTAAAATTTTCATTGACATTAACACACAGGAGTAATCATAATAGCATTTTATTAATATTTTAAATAAAATTATGTCTATATTAAGAAGATTGCTCGGGATCAACTCAAATACACCGGAAATTAAAGAAGCGATAGGTTTTAATCCAACAAACGTAGAATTAATTGAGGGGAATGGAGTTGCTTACGGACTCAGCTATCAAGATAATGGTAATGGGAGCAGTAAAGTAAAATTACTTATTAGTCCATTATATCAATCAAAAACATACGAATGTGGTACAAATATCAGCGTAGCAAATGAATTCAAAGATCAATTATCTCTCACATTAATAGAAGATTCAGCTGAAATAGATAAAGTTGGAGTTATCTTTCCTGAAGAAGGAATTAGCGAAGAAGGAGAAAAATGCGTTAAAGGCTTATCTTTTAACACTTACGGAATTAAACAATCAGTTAATACTCCTTCAGTTGAACATTTAGATAAAAGAAAATTACAAAAGAATATTGATAATAATAGTCTTGCAAATGTGGGCAATAGTTACTTTCAACCAAGAGCAGTGAAAGTTGGTAATGGTGACGTAATTGTAATCGCCCATAACTTAAAGGATCAAACTTTAGTTTCTTGGTACTTAAAGTCAAGCGAGAGCGGAAAATTTAAGGTATTGACTGGAGAAAAAGGTGTTACAGAAAGAAAATTGTTCAATTTTGATAATCAGGGGCAATTGGCATTAAATGGAAACACGATGCTTTATTCGCAAGTGAGCAAAAGGATTACTAAGGAAAATCAAGAGGTGAGAAAAACACGTATTTTTAAATTTGATATGGCTAAAGTGATTCAGGGTCTGAAGGATGGAGTTAATGGCTTTTTACTTGGTAATCGAAAAGGTCAAATAGATAATAAAGCACTATCTCTTTCTAGAGAACATGAAATAAGCTTTTTGCAGTATGTTGAACAAACGGAAGGAAATGATCTAGTTGCTTTTCTTGAAAATGACCAATCAGCTAATGAGCAGAGGTTACATATAGCAACTCTACTTAAAAATGGATCAGTGTCAGATTTTCCTATCTATCAATTTACAGATCCTATAGAGCAATTATATATTAAAGGCAACGGTCAGGGTGGTTTTATCGTAACTGCGGTAAGTGGAGAAAATATTGTAACTTTTAATCAAAACGGCTCTGGAAAATCTTCTGAAGCAACAATAATACCGGCAAATAGCATCAAAACTCTCAGTGATTTTGTTAATATCATTAACGGTCGATTAACGCCAGATATTATTTCTAGTAGTACCGTGGCTCCTATAACTGTTGCAGAAACGGTTGTGACTTCTAAGAAAACGCCGACTGCTGCAATTACTAGCACAGCAGAAACCGACGCTGTGAAGACTACTAAATTGACAACGGAAGCCGTTGCACCTACTTCTACAATAAGTAAACCTTCAACGGAGTCAACGACAGTAGCAAAAACAACTACTACTTCACAAGCGACCACGGTTGCTACAACGTCAACTAGTGTGCCGATAGTAACTTCAGGGACTGAGACAAGTACTGTAAAACCTACAGCAGCGACTGGTGCGTCGACTTCTACGATGAGTAAACCTTCAACAGAGTCAACGACTCAAACAAGTACAGTAACAGTGAAGCCAACAACAGAAGCCGTTGCACCTACTTCTACAACGAATAAACCTTCAACAGAGTCAACGACTCAAACAAGCACAGTAACAGTGGAACCAACTGCGCCAACAACAAGCTCAGAGAAAACTACACAAACAGTATTTAGTATACCAAGTACTAGAACAAAAGAGTCAACAACTCCTATATTCACCACGACTTTACTTCCTCAGTCTACTTCTTCACCACAACCTACTCAACTTGCTATAGGGTCTAATAAGGCAGGAATGATAGGGGGATCTTTGGTTGGAGCAATAGGTATTGTTGGAATTATAGGATTCATAGCATATAGATATGTTAAGGGTCGTAATGCTGCTCCTGTATTAGAACTAACTGATTTGGGTTATAGAAGGCGATCATCTTCAAGTAGCGATGAAGAAATTTTTACCACTGGTAACAGAATGCGAACTATATATCAATCTGAAACAGTGCTAAATAGTATATCAGTAGAAAGTAGTAGTCGATCAAGAAGTAGCTCATCGTCTTCAAGCGGTGGACCAGGCTCTTGACTAACTGAAGCGGAGTCTAAAAGTGAAAAAAGCTTATCTTGGGATAGTGATGATGTGCCGGAATATCACCTTTAGCTATTTGTCTAAATGTTTTTAATATGTAGACTGTTAGGAAATTGTCTTTTGCTTTTGTGATTTTCATGTTAAAGTATAATTCCTAGGTGAAATAAGTAGCTGCTGTTGTGTGATAAACATAGCAGAGGAAAGTCCGGGCTCCAAGGAAAAATAGTGACGGGTAATGCCCGCCGGAGGTAACTCCAGTTATAGGGCTACAGAAAATTACCGCCTAAAATATTTTTAGGTAAGGGTGAAAAGGTGTGGTAAGAGCACACCATGGCAATGGCAACATTGGTAGTCGAGTAACCAACACTAGGAGCAAGATTAAATAGAAGTAGATTTTATGTTTTCCTCATATCTACTCGGGTAAATCGCATGCGGTAAATGGTAACATTTACTCCAGATAAATAGCTACATAAACAGAACTCGGCTTATATTTCACCTAGGCGTTCACATGATACGTGCGATATAAGCCATGCTATATTTAAATGTGTAGGCATTTCATGCGTTGTCCTTCACTTGTTCTGCTTGATAGCCATCACTACTTTCGCCTACATTAACATTAGAATATTCATCATCATCAATATACTCTTTCAGAACATACCCTCTGCCCCAAACGGTTTCTATGTGGCTTTTTCCATCATTTGCACTTTCAAGTTTCTTACGTAATTTGCACATAAAAACATCAACTATCTTGTTATCTGAAGGTTCATCCAAGCCATTGTAAAGATGATTTAAGAACATTTCTTTTGTTAGTACTGTTCCTTTACGCAGTGCTAGCAATTCTATCATAGAATACTCTTTATTAGTAAGGTGAACCGTTTTACCTTTCACCTCAACAACCCTGTGATCAAAATTGATATTTATATTACCAATCTTTATCACCGATTCAGGATGGCCTTTAGTACGACGCACTATGGCCTTAATTCGAGCTAATAACTCGCTTTTATGAAATGGCTTGGTTAAGTAATCATCGGCACCATACCCGAGTCCTTTAGCTTTGTGATTGACAGCGGATATGCATGAAAGTATTAAGACAGGAACTTTGATTTTTGCACTTCTTAGTCTTAACAATATATCATATCCGTCAATATCACCAGGTAAGTGTATATCTAAAATAACTAGGTCATAGTAATCTCCGTTTGAGGAAACCATATTATTGTTATAATCTTGTGCAGAAGTAACAACGTCACAGAAGTGTCCATCAGAAGTTAAGGCGTTAACCACAGTCTTTGCACTTACTTGATCATCTTCAATTAATAATATACGCATATTTTACACCCCATAAATAATTTATAATTTTAGTAATATATATAACTAAGGAAAGTAATAAATCAAATTTTTATTAACAAATGATCAAAATTACACTTATTAATTAATAGTAAATATATTGTTCCAAAGTTATATAAATAGATCTAAAATATAATAGACATACCATGATAGTAATAATATTTTTAGTAAATATTGAATTAAAGTTACTATTATTAAAAGAATACTTCGGTTAATAAATATTTAACTATTCTATATGTCTGTGTTATATTTTTAATTTACTTATCCTACTATTTTAAAGTATAAGTAATATTTTCAGGAATATTGTGTGGCAATATCAATTTTAGGTGCTGGTGCATGGGGTACAGCAATCGCAATTTCATTAGATAGTAAGAAAGATGTGATTTTGTGGACTCACAATGAAACTACATTTGAATCAATCAACGGGAAAAGAGAAAGTGACAAGCTACCCGGTTGTCGAATTTCTGATAATGTGTCAGTAAAATTGGCTATTGAAGACACAATTAATGCTTCAGTAACAATCCTCGCTGTTCCCACTCAGTCTCTGAGGAAGGTATGTCAGCAATTGCATAATTGTAATCTGAAAAAAGATGTAGCAATAATTTTAGCTTGTAAGGGAATAGAAAAGTCTACATTAAAATTACCTAGTGAAATAGTAAATGAAATTTTACCTAACAATCCTATTGCTATTTTTTCAGGTCCTAGCTTTGCTGTAGAAGTTGCAAGAAAATTACCCTATTCAATGGTTCTTGCATGCCAAAATAACACATTAGGTTCAAAGCTAGTATCAGAGCTGCAACAAGAAAATGTTAAATTGGAGTTTAGTAACGACATTATAGGAGTACAGATTTGTGCAGCGTTAAAGAACGTTTTTGCTATAGCGTGTGGGATTGTTCTAGGTAGTAAACTTGGGTTTAATGCTCATGCAGCATTGATTACGAAAAGTATGAGCGAAATTAAGGCTTTATACTCAGCAAAAATTGGTGACGGTAGTGTGGATATAAATACACTACTTGGGCCAGCATGTCTGGGTGACCTAATTATGACATGCACATCCTTGAATTCAAGAAACTTATCTTTTGGGTTTAAAATAGGTAATAGTGACAATGGCTTTAATGTTCAGCAGATTTTGTCAGAAGGCAAGTCAGTGATTGAAGGTTTTAGCACTGCTGAGTCCATATTTAATTTAGCAGGAAAGCTAAAGATAAAAATGCCTATATGTGAAGCGGTCTATAGATTATTGTATGAAAGCGCCTCTATAGAGGATACTATTTCTGTTCTTATAAGTTAATTTTGTATTTGGATATATTGTGAAATTTTTATATAAATTAATATCAACGTGGTGGCTGTCTGGAACAGTAAAAAAAATGCCAGGTACTGTGGGTAGTTTGGCTTCTTTTCCGCTTGTTCCTGTAATCCTGAGCAACAAAATTTTAGGTGCAGCAATTATTTCTTTTTTATTCTTAATTGGATTATGGTCTACAGGTAATTATATAAAACATTACAAGACTTCATGTGATCCAAAAGAGGTAGTAATTGACGAAGTGGTTGGTCAATTGCTGACGATACTTTTAGTTTCGATATTGTTAAGCCAAGAGATGAATTGTTCTTCATTGTTGTTGTGCTTTTTTTCTTTTAGGTTTTTTGATATAATAAAAACGTGGCCTATAAATTTAATCGATAAAAATACCAAAGGTCCTTTAGGTATTATGCTAGATGACGTTATAGCTGCAATTTTAGCCTGTGTTCTTATAGGAGCCTTTTATTGTTTATTGTTGGTGTATGCAGGATAAAAAAATTTATTATTCAAGCTTAATTGTTCAAAATCTAAAGGATTATATACTGTACACAGCGAATTTATCTGAGTGGGAAGTACACGATGAATTTGATAACATCATATTTACAATAAATGGTACCAGGGAGTCATTATTTAATTTTGTGTTCTGTGGAGATCAATGTACCGAGCTTTCTATACAAAAAACTCTAGATTATCTCAGAACAAGAGATATAGAAGCAACATGGGTAATAAATTCACATATGAAAATAAGAGATATTTTAGAAAAGTGTGAAATAAAACACGTTAGCACACCAAAAAAAGCTTTACTTAATATGAAAAATTACTTTTTACCTGCTGATGTTATTCCAAACTTGAGGTTAAATGCTGTGAATGGTAGCAACCTCTTAGAACAGTTAGATCTACACACTTCTAAAATTTTTTATCATGGCGTTGGAATTGTCAGCACATTTTTTCGCGGATTATCAAATTATGATGATAAGAACTCAAGATTAAGATTTTTTCTTGTAACACTAAATAATGAAATTATTGGAACATGCGGTCTTTATGTTCAAGATAGCGTAGCTGGTTTTTATAGTGATGGAGTTTTACCAATTTACAGGAATCGTGGAATAGGTACCCAAATGGTTTTAGAAAGAATAAAGATAGCTAAACAGCTTGAATGCAAATATATAGTAGCACATTGTATGAAATCTTCTGTGAACCTTTATAAGAGATTGGGCTTTCAAATGTTAGGCAATCTTTACTTATATACCTCTTCAGCATAATTCTGAGCGGTTACAAATTTTTACATTTGTTTTAAAAGTGCTATGTTTTTTTTGTATGAAGTGGTTTTAATATTGATTCTAATATTATTCTTTCTCTCTTATTCTAAATTAAAAATTAGTAATAAGATTAAGAACTTACAGCATCAAAATGTTATCATAAATAATTTAATTGATACTGTGAATGATGGGTTTTATATTTGGGATGCAAAAAAACGTATAGAAAAGTTCTCTCCCAATTTACTAATTTTGCTTAATACTGTTTTTTACTCATTTAATGAGTTTGTGAATTTTTTTGAGCAATCAGAAAGCTTAATCAAAAATTTTGTTGAGGCAAAGGAAATAAATAAATCTTTTACTCTAGATTTAAAGTCAAAAGACAGTGAGGTTTATTGCATATGTTACGGTAGAAGCATAATAGATGATTCTAACAATGTGATAGGTGTGCTGTTATGGATAAGGAATGTCTCAGACTGTAAGATAAAGGCTAACGGACTTGAGTTAGAAAATAGTAAGCTTACACAGGAAGTGGAGAGCTATAAAAACGTTTTCAACTCTTTACCATTTCCAATACTAAGATATAACAAGAGTAGAAAGGTGGAATTTTATAACTTGTTTTATGATAAATATGTAGATGGTTCTAAGAAATTTGCTATTACCGGTAGCGCTCATAGCACAAAACCAGGAAGACATGTCATAACTTATAAGAACGAACCTAAGGTTTTCGATTTTGTTAAAATTCCAATACAAGGTTCTGGTAGCATAGTAATGTATGGGAAAGATGTTAGTGATGCAGAGAAATTATATACTGAATTAAACAGTTATTTAGCTACACAGAAAAATTTGCTTGAGAGGTTACCGGTTGCTATAGTAATATATAGTAAGAATCAAAAGCTAAAATTTTATAATAATGCTTTTATAAAAACCTTTCAATTTGACCCAAAATTTTTGGCATCTTACCCAACTTATCACGAAGTTATGCTTTACCTCTTCGAATCTAAAAAGCTTTTAGAAAAAGAGGATTTTCAAACTATTAGTAACCAAAGACATGAGTTGTTCAAAAAATTATTTGAATCGTACGATGATACGATGCACTTCACAAACGGAAAAGCGTTCAGGGTATTAACAATACCCTACGCTTCGGAAGGTTTGCTGTTCTCTTACGAAGAATGCAAAAGATAATACTTAAACTCCTTCTCTCTCTACCATGAGCTGTTTTACTTTCGCTATTGCTCTTGCTGGATTAAGTCCTTTAGGACAAGTTTTTGTGCAATTCATTATTGTATGACAACGATACAACTTGAATGGGTCGTTTAAAACATCAAGTCTTTCACCTGTCTTATTATCACGGCTGTCAGCAATCCATCTGTAAGCTTGTAATAGTATTGCTGGTCCTAAAAATTTATCACTATTCCACCAGTAGCTTGGGCAACCAGTCGAACAGCAAGCACATAATATACAGTCGGACAAGCCATCTAATTTTTTTCTATCTTCAGAAGATTGAGAGTATTCTTTATTTGGTAGGGCAGGCTTATCTGCTTGTAACCAAGGTTTAATTGATTTGTATTGCTCATAAAATTGGCTCAAATCCGAGACTAGGTCCTTTATTACATACATGTGAGGTAATGGATATATTTTTACGTCACCTTTTATATCATGTATAGATCTAGTACATGCAAGAGTATTGGTTCCGTCAATATTCATGGCACAAGATCCACATATGCCTTCTCTACAAGAACGTCTGAAAGTTAAAGTCGAATCTATTTCATCCTTTATTTTTATTAATGCATCAAGTACCATAGGGCCACAACTATCCATATCAATAAAAAATGTGTCTATTCTAGGGTTTTTCTCGTCATCAGCAGACCAACGGTAAATTTGAAATCTTCTGATGTTTTTTGCTCTAGCAGGAATAGGATAAATTTTGCCCTTTTGATTAATTTTAGAATTCTTTGGCAAAGAAAACTGAACCATATCACTTACCTTTTATTGTTTATAGCTAAAACCCTTTGTAGATAACATATTTTATTATCATCTACTATATTTTTATTAAATTCCTTTTAAATCGCACACATATTGTAGCCAAGCGAAGCTAAAATCTCTCTTTCTAGATTTTTCATTATAATTTCTTCATCTTTTTTTTGGTGATCATAACCAAGTAAATGCAGTAATCCATGCACTAACATGTGTGCAATGTGAGCAAGAATGGGTATATAATACTCATGCGATTCTCTTTTTATTGTGTCTATTGAAATTGCTATGTCTCCTAAATCGCACTCATTAGACAATTGTTCATACGGAAATGATAGTACGTTAGTTGGCTTATCCATTTCTCTAAATTTTAAATTAAGTTGATGTAGCAAGTCATCATCAGCCAGAGCTATTGATATATTTGGTTTATAGTGGTCTATTTTTAATTCTTTTAGAGAAGCATTGATGACACCTAATACAAAATTTTTAGGATTTTCTATAATGCTGTACCATTTCTTGTCAAGAATATTTACTTCTAACATGAGTGACACATCAGTAAGGGTGTCATGCAAATAGCTGACACTGGAATCCAAAAAAGAAGAGTTATAGACCCTTGTGTCATGTACACAACTGTACGAATATTGTACACTAGAAGGATGTCATCCCAGTGCCTAGACACTGGGATCCAGGAATTTTGATTAGACATCAAGTTAGTGAATATAAAAGTAGCTAATCTTATATTAAAACACAACGGCTTTAATGTGGTTGCATTAAGGCTGGATTCCAGTGTCAAGCACTGGAATGACACCTTTGTGTTTGATGCAAAATCGGCTATAACGTTTAATGCACTGCCTTCGAGACAAATATTCATACAGCTGTGCGTTGTGTGCTGAGATGACATCATTTAGGAACTGAAATGACAGGTATTACACATCACTCATCCTTATTATTTCATTCCATTCAATTTCCGAAACTGGGGCAATTGATAAACGTGGTTGTTTTAATATAGTCATATTTTTCAAAAGTGGGTTTTGTTTTATATTATTTAACGTTACTTGGTTATTTAAAGGTTTCAAAAACTTTACATTCACTAATCCGAACTTGGGATCATTAACATGATAATACTCTTTAAATACTTCAACGATTCCAAGTATTGCTTTCTCTTTACCTGTATGATAAAAAAACGCAAGATCGCTTGCTTTCATAATTTTCATGTAATTTTGAGCTTGATAATTGCGCACACCATCCCACTCAACTACCTGCTCCTTTTCCATTTTTTGCCATGAGTATTCACTTGGCTCTGACTTAAGTAGCCAAAATTGCATTATTTTTTTCTTCTTAAGTAAGCTGGTATATCATAGATATTGCTGCCCCACTTAGCTCCTTCGCTTACCTGTTCAGCTGGTTTTGTTTCCAGTGTTTTGTCTTGTGTACTTTCACTTTGACTATATGGCCACTTAAATTTCTCTTTCTCTGAGTCTTCGCTCTGACTTATAGGTGAAGTTTCTGATTTATTATTGCGACCATCAATGCCAGTTGCAAGAACAGAAACTCTAACTCTTCCCTCCATCGCTTGATCAAAAGTAGCACCAAATATTATATTTGCATTTTCATCTACTTCTTCACGCACTCTATTGGCTGCAGCATCAACTTCAAACAGAGTCATATCTCCGCCACCAGTAATGTTAATTAATATTCCTTGCGCACCTTTCATTGATACATTATCAAGCAATGGATTAGATATTGCAGCCTCTGCAGCACTAATTGCTCTATCTTCTCCTTCTGCCTCTCCGGTGCCGATCATCGCTTTGCCCATCTCGCTCATTACTGTTTCTATATCAGCGAAGTCAAGATTGATAAGCCCTGGCATGACCATCAAGTCAGTTACTCCTCTGATGCCAATGTGCAGAACATTATCAGCAAGTTTAAATGCATCAGAAAATGTAGTTTTTTCATTTGCAATTCTAAATAAATTCTGATTTGGAATGACAATAAGTGTATCCACGTATTTTTGCAGTTCTTCAAGTCCAAGCTCTGCAATGCGCATACGGCGCACACCTTCAAAACCGAACGGTTTAGTTACAACTCCAACAGTCAATATCTTTTTTTCTTTTGGCGCTCTATCCTTAACTGCGGCTCTTGCTTCTCTGGCTGCTTTTGCAATTACCGGTGCTGCACCGGTTCCAGTACCACCGCCCATTCCTGCTGTGATGAAAAGCATATGACTATCTTTTATATGCTCCATAATCTCATCAATTGACTCTTCTGCTGCACCTTTGCCAACATCAGGCAAAGCACCAGCACCAAGCCCCTTAGTTAAATTAATGCCAAGCTGAATTTTTTTATCACATAACGACTTTTCTAGTGCTTGAGCATCGGTATTTGCGACAACAAAATTCACTCCTTGCAAATTAGATTGGATCATGTTATTCACAGCATTTCCACCAGCACCACCCACTCCCACAACGGTAATCCTTGGGTGCAATATAGGTAACTCCGGCAGACTAAGATCAATAGACATTTAAATTACTCAAATTTAGCGAATTCACTTGATAATAAGTTACCGCTTTTTTAATAATATGCAAATACTTTTCACTTCTATAGGCGTAAACAGTAAACGGGATTTACTTATTCTTAACATTTATACTAATAAGTGCCGTTAATTATAATAACTAGATTCTTAGATGACATCACTTAACCGATGCAAAAAATAGAAAACGTTTATAAAAAGGGACAGAAACCTATCCCTTTTTATTTTGTTAAAGATTATTAGCTTCCTTATCTTTCTCTTCCCCTTTCAATGCTTCAACCGCAACATCTTTTAATTTTGAGGCAATTTGATATGTTCCATAAAGAACAGCAGCTGCAGCAATTGCCATTATGGCACCCGCAACTATCTGACCAGCAACACCTGTTCCGATAAATCCAGGTAATGAAGCAGCTATTGCTTGATTTGTTCCAACAAAGTAACTGGCAGTCTTAGCAAGAAACCCAGAAGCTTTTGCTGCACTAACAAAGCCTGCTTTCATATGCATTGCTGTAAAGACAACACTTGCAACTGCAAGCGGAAATAATGCTGTTCTCCCTTTATTATGCATAGCGTACTGACCAGCTCCACCAGCAGCACCAGGAATTCCCCAGTATTTTTCAGCTTGTATATATCCTTCTGAAATAGCATGAAAAATGCCATCCCCTTTTCTATACTCATAATTTGTTAATGCCATAACTCTACTCCTTAAATAGAATGTTAAAATTTCATTAAGGAAGCATATAGTAAAAAAAATTGCCTGTCAAGTAAACTAATTTTTTAATATACCTTTATTCTGTAATTGAGCGCTTCAGCAATGTGTGCTCTTTTTACTTCTTCACTTTTTGCAAGATCTGCAATAGTTCTTGCAACTTTTAATACGCGTGTGTAGCCTCGATTGGAAATGTAATTTTCTTTCAGTACGTATTTTAGCAATTCTAACCCTGCCTGATCTGGTTCAGTAAATTTATTAAATGCTTCACCGCTTACTTCTGAATTGCAACGAATATTTAATTCACTATAGCGCTCAGTTTGAACTTTTCTTGCTGCTATCACTCTTTCTCTTATGATTTTAGTACTTTCTCCCTCCACAGAGATTTCAGGAGAGAGTATGCTAACGTTTGGCATTTCAATGCATATGTCTATTCTATCAAGCAATGGGCCTGATATTTTGTTTTTGTAATCTGTGCCACACTTTGGAGCTTTGTTGCACGATCTGCTTGCATCACCTAAATAACCGCACCTGCAAGGGTTCATTGCAGCAATCAGTTGAAAATTTGCAGGGTAGGTTATGTGAGCATTTGCCCTTGCAACGGTAACTTTTCTATCTTCAAGTGGTTGGCGCAGAGAATCAAGCACAAGTCTTGGAAATTCTGGCAACTCATCAAGGAATAACACGCCATTGTGAGCCATGGTAATTTCTCCAGGTTTTGCATTCTTTCCTCCCCCTATCATCGCTGGCATAGAGCATGAATGATGAGGTTCACGAAAGGGACGAGTTACTTTGAATATTTCATTACCAGTTTTTGTTATGCTGGAAATAATATTAACATCAATCATCTCCTGTTCGGTTAAATCAGGCAGCAATCCTATAAAGCGCTTAGCAAGCATTGATTTTCCAGTACCAGGAGGGCCAACAAGAAGCATATTATGCCCACCTGCTGCTGCAATTTCAGCTGCTCTTTTTGCAACAACTTGGCCTTTGATATCCTTCATATCGGGAACCAATCTTTTTTCTTTGGGTGCATCACTATAATTAAAAATTACTGGCTGAATTAATTGCTCACCCTTAAAGTGTCTGATAATATCAGTTAATTTCTCTATAGCCAGAATTGAAACATTCTTCACCCATACAGCTTCTACACCATTTCCTCTCGGGCAAATTACTCCTTTATTGTCCTTTTTTGCATTAATTGCTGTTGGCAGCACACCTGAAACTGGAATAACTCTGCTATCAAGAGCCAGTTCACCCATGATTATATAAGACTGAACTTTTTCAACTGGTATCACATTCATTACAACAAGTAGTCCAATAGCAATAGCCAAGTCATAATGACTGCCTTCTTTCAGCAAATCCGCAGGGGAGAGATTAACTGTAATTCTTTTTGGAGGTAGTAGTAGATTGATTGAATTTAACGCTGCTCTGATGCGTTCTTTGGATTCCGCAACAGTTTTATCTGGCAATCCAACAATATTAAAAGCTGGAATACCATTTGCCATATGAATTTGTGCATTGACATTTACTGTGCTAATTCCCTGAAGCGCAACGGTATTTATATTTGCAATCATAATATATTATATAAAATTGTTAATACAATATATTAAAGAAGCGATGAAGTAAAGGCTACAGCAATTAAAGATGGCTTAACTTAGCAAAAAAGTGTAGTATTCTATCACTTTGCTGATTACAAATGTTTATAAGGATAATCACTTTTTTCTTACTATATTCAAGTACGACTTTTTGTAGTGATTGTAATTTTAATTTACCATACTGTGGGCTCAGTTGTAATCTAGATCTATCATATAGAAATTTAAGTAATATAAAAAAATTATTGAATAACGACGATAAGTTTGTTGCGCTTACGTTTGATGATGGACCTTCCAACAATAGAATAAACGATATTATTAATGTTCTGGAAAGCTATGAAGCAAAAGCAACATTTTTTGTGCTTGGTGAACGTATAAATGAAAAAACGTCTGAAATAGTAAAGAAAATTCATGAATCAGGTCATGAGTTAGGCAATCACTCTTGGTCGCATAGGAAGTTGACATCACTTTCAAGTGAGGAACAATTGCAAGAATTGGAAAAGACAAATACAGCAATTAAAAATGCAATAAAACAAGATGTAAAATGGTTTCGTCCGCCATATGGATGTTATGACGATAATCTGATTGAAAATACTGATCAATTAAATATGTATTCAATATTATGGACAGTTGATTCGCTAGATTGGCAAGGTGATAAGCCAGAAACTTTAGTTGAAAGAGTTTTAAGTAATGTACATAATGGAGCAGTTATACTGTTTCATGATCACAATAACAGGTCAAACACAATTGAAGCTTTACCTCATATTATTAAAATACTAAAAAAATCAGGTTATAAGTTTGTGACCTTAAGTGAGTGGGAAAAAAGGGTTTGTAATACGGTAAAAGCCAGAAGTGTAACAATAAAAGAGGGGAAAAAAGTGTGTTTTGAAGGAATGTTATGTGGACAAAAAACAAAGTCTTTAACCGCAGAGCATTCATATTAGGTGGTATTCAGCTTACCATTTCTGCGGTTTTTAGTTGCAGGTTATATAATTTACAAATACGAAACAGACAAAAGTACGAAGCACTATCTAATAGTAATAGAATAAGAGTTGCTACTATTATGCCTAAGCGGGGCAAAATTTTAGATAGGAATAGCATTGAACTTGCGGTAAACAAAATTTCGTATGTTGTTTTGTTTGATGGTTCTGGTAAGGAAGTTGATTTGCAGACATTATCAGAAGTCGAGTCTAAAATAGCAAAATCGTCAGAAAAAATAACTGCTCTTTATAAACGTTATTACCCGTTTGGTTCAATGTGTTCTCATGTAATCGGATATACAAAAAGACAGCAAGGCATAAGCGAAGTAGGAATCAGCGGTATTGAATATACATATGATCATATATTGAAAGGCAAGTCAGGAAAATCTGAGCAGGAAATAAATTCTAAAAAACGCGTCATAAAAGAATTATCAAGCATACCACAACAAGACGGACAAGATGTACAACTGACAATTGATATTAATCTGCAAGAGAAAACCGCAGAGGTATTTAAAGATCACCAAGGCTCCGCAGTGGTAATTGATGTAAATAATGGAGAAATTTTAGCATTATATAATTCACCTTCTTACGATAATAATCTTTTTGCTAGCAGGCTATCAAATGAGACTTGGGAGAGCTTGAATGCTCCTTCATTGCCGCTCGTGAATCGTGCGTTATCATATCAGATTCCACCTGGTTCAATATTTAAAATAATAGTTGCGCTTGCAGCTTTAAAAGACGGGATAATAACACCAGAAGAGAAATTCTCGTGCAAGGGCTATATGAAAATAGGTGAGCGGAAATTTCGTTGTCTGAAAAGCAAAGTCCATGGGTATGTATCTTTAAATGAGGCAATGGCATTATCATGCAACACTTACTTTTATAATATAGGGAAAAAAATAAGTGTAGACTCTCTAGTAGAAATGGCCAGAAAATTTGGTATTGGAAGTGGGCCACTGATTGGAACGTTTAAAGAAGAAGCTCCAGGGTTGTTGCCAGATAGAGATTGGCGTACACGAAAGCTATATTCGCAGTGGTATTTAGGTGACACTATCAACTTAGTTATAGGACAAGGGTATATGCTTACAACACCACTACAGCTTGCAGTTCTTGCAGCGAGGATTGCAACAGGAAAAGAGGTAATTCCCCGCATTAAGATGAATGAAACGATACAAGATTTTCCCGATATTGATGTGGATTGTGAGCATCTTAGCATAGTTCGAAAAGCTATGTTTGATGTGGTGAATTCTAAAACTGGAACCTATAAGAAAGGGCTAAGCGGTATACAAATTGCCGGCAAAACCGGTACACCAGAAATAAACTCTAAGGGTGAAAGTCATAAGTTATTTATCGCCTATGGCCCTTACCATAACCCGCGCTATGCAATCTCTGTGTTTATAGAACACGGCAAAGCCCCACGCCAAGATGTTGCAATTGCTAATGAAATATTTCAGTATATGCTTGAAACTATGAGTATTAAACTTCTTGCATAACCATATAACAAACTTTTATTGGGAATAGAAACGAAAAAACTTACTTGACACCCTTCGCCAGCGCCCTTATCATGATAGTGAAGCTATTGTATTTGCTTTCGCCAATCTGCAGATTAAAAGGTAAGGATTACTTAATGTATCGGCGTCTTATGTTCAATTTTTTGCAGTATATAGATACTGTATGTCTTTACAAAA
Source organism: Wolbachia endosymbiont of Nasonia oneida (assembly GCF_009012935.1). Lineage (NCBI taxonomy): Bacteria > Pseudomonadati > Pseudomonadota > Alphaproteobacteria > Rickettsiales > Anaplasmataceae > Wolbachia > Wolbachia endosymbiont of Nasonia oneida. The sequence goes on from NZ_QESS01000009.1 coordinate 20,254, forward strand.
CTTCATCTACATCTAGATTTTTATCTAAATAAGCTGAACGCGCTTATAAAGCGTTACAAGACATCAAAAAATGCCAATACTCGACAGAGATAGTAAAAGACTAGCTAACTCGGGGATTCTTTGTCTTTTTTTCTGCTTAGTAAATTTCTTAAACATTTGCAGCGTAAGTTAGTTGCAATTAAAAGCGGCTGAATCTCGCTTGTCAAGCGTTTAAAACATAAAAAACGCCAATATTTTAAAGCGGATAATAACCACGGGGCTTCTTTTGCCTTTTTTTTTATTTGGTAAATTCCTTAATATTTATAGCTAAACAACAACCGTCATCCCGCTACGTGTTAGCGGCTAAGAGATACCGCGGCGGCATGACCTCGTCATTCCCCTACGTGTTAGCGGGATCTAGAGATACCGCGGCGGTATGACGGTTCGCGCGGTGGCATGACCTCGTCATCCCGCTACGTGTTAGCGGGATCTATGCTTTGAGATACCGCGAATGAATCGCGGTATGACGGTGTAATGATGGTTAAGTAATTCGTCATCCCGCTACGTGTTAGCGGGATCTATGTTAAGGTATAGTAGGGGATCTATGTTAAGAGATACCGCGAATGAATCGCGGTATGACGGTTCGCGGCGGTATGACAATAAGCTCGTCATTCCGCTACTCGTTAGCGGAATCTATGCTGAGATATCGCGGCGGTATGATGTAGGGAAACCTTTCTTGGGTTAGCTATATCAATAGCATTGCTTTAAAAAGAGTGCCCATATTTTCAGTCAACCTTAGGAATTCACTAAAGATCCTATTCTTTTGTTCATCACTTGCGCTTTTCATTAAAGCCTGGGTTCTTTCTTTTATGCCAAAAAGATATAAAAATTCCCTTTGAGTTAAAATCTCACAATCTACATGCTTTAATGAATCTCTTAACGCTTGAAAGTTCACAAGTGCGGTAATATCACTATTACCAACATTCTCAAGAAAATTAGCATACTTATGTTGTTTTATCGATTGCAAAGTGCTCTTATATGCGGGGTATACATAACCGTAATCTACAATCAAAGCAGCTCCTTTATTATTATATATCTTCTTCTCAAGTTTTTTTAATATTTCAACCCCAACTGAACATATTTCCACCACTGCACCATTAAAAAATTTTCCATTTGTCATCTGAGTAGCTGACACTGGAATCCATGATTCTTTTTTTCTGGATTCCAGTGTCACGCACTGGCATGACACCAAGAGACTGCCATCATCTTGTTTTGTCACCATATTTTCATACCACCCCTCATCATGATATACAAACTGATCTATCGGAAGAGCGTCAAAGAACTCATTTGCTAAAAAAATGGTTGGTTGTTCTGGTAGGTTGTCAATATTTTTGTGCCAATTAACATCTAAGCTTTTTAATTTTTCCTTTTGTATCTTCCGTAAAGTAGGGCTTATTTCAACTAAGTGGATCAACATTGAATTAAAAAAGCTGCTGTATTTTTTAGTGACTCTTATTATATCGTGAATGAGTGTTCCTTTGCCTGGCCCAAGTTCAACTAGAGAAAATTTTGATGGCTTTCCTAATTTTTCCCATGTATGCATTATCCAAACTGCAATTACTTCACCAAATAATTGGCTGATCTCAGGTGCGGTAGTAAAATCACCATCCTTACCAAGCGGTAATTTACTTGTATAATAGCCGTATTTTTCATGGTACAAAACGGCATTCATGAAATCACTGATGGATATTGATCCTTGACTTTTGTCAATTAATTCGTGTATATAAGAGAGCATGTTATTAATAAATGTTTAACTATAGCGTGCCATAATATAAAATAGTAGAGTATTTATATATATAGTATACACTTAAGTTTGTGAGTAATAGTGCTTCAGTTATGGACGACAAAAACACCGATTATGTTGCCCTTATAGCTCAAGATGATAGTATTGAATACAAATTTGAAGAAGCTGTCAATTTTATAGAAAACAAGGTTATAAATGCTGATGGGCTAACTTTAGCGGAAGTGTTTCAAGTGCTAGTTCAAATGCTAGATGGTGATCTAGCATTGGTAAAAAAAGTACTAGCATATGCTAATATTATGGCAAAGCATGGAATGAAGGTAGCAAAAGAGTCGCAATTAAGCAGAGCTGATGTTCGCCGAGCTTTGGAAGGTAGAGAAAGTGTTGTCAATAGACAAGATTTTATAAAGAAACCACCTCTTCCACCTGCTATAAAATCGACCAAAAAGAAAAGTAGAGGTCTTTAGATGGCTGAATCTATAAAAAAATTTACTGTACAATGTGACTTCAAAGGACAAAGTTCACCTTTTGCAATATACATAGGAAATCCAAAAAGTGATGCTCATCCAATTCATCATCAAGATTCCTGGCTTGTAAAAGAACGTGGAGGGAATATTCCTAATAAAGTAAAAGAAAGTCTACAAAAATTATATAAATTATCTCAAGAAAATGGAGTCTCTTTCTCAGAGTTATGTGCGTATGCCATTACTGTGGTTAGTAATAATGATAAAAAAAGTGACGACAAGGAGTAAGATAGTTTAATCCCTCAATATTTCATTTATAGAGATTTTCGATCTCGTCTTTTCATCCACTTTTTTTACTATGACTGCACAATAGGTTGAAATGTTATTTTTAGATGGAATAGACCCTGGTATCACTACAGAATAAGGCGGCACTTCGCCATAAAATACCTTGCTAGTTTCTCTATCAATAATCTTTGTTGATGCCCCAATAAACACACCTATGCCAAGGACTGATCCTTCTCTCACTACCACACCCTCGGCCACTTCGCTACGTGCTCCAATAAAGCAATTATCTTCTATAATGACAGGTGAAGCTTGAATAGGCTCAAGAACTCCACCTATTCCCACTCCACCGGAAATATGACAGTTTTTTCCTATTTGCGCACAGCTACCAATCGTTGACCAGGTATCTATCATTGTTCCTGAATCAACATATGCACCAACGTTGATAAAACTTGGCATTAGAACAACATTTGTACCTATATAAGCAGATCGGCGAACAAAACACCCAGGAACTGCTCTAATTTTTAACCGGCGAAATTTCTCCTCATTCCATTCACTAAACTTGTTACCGATCTTATCAAACCAGCAATTAGTATTATCTATTATTTTATTTTCTTCGGTGAGAAAATGTAATAATATTGCCTGCTTTATCCACTTATGTACTACCCATTCTCCACTTGATAGCTTTTCTGCTACTCTAATTTTGCCACTATCAAGGAGCTCAATTACCTCTTTAATTGCTATTCTTGCTGTTTTCTTTAGATTACAGTCATTAAATTTTTCTCTATTTTTCCAAATATTTTCTATCTCACTCTGTGTTTTTTTTAGTTGCAAACCTTCCATTTGTTATATATATATTGATATTAAATTTGTAGCTCTGTATCATTTGAGCTTGTTACTACTTTATACGTAAGTGCTATGAAAATACAATGTTATAATTGTACTAAGACTTATTTAGTATCTCACGAGCAAATAGGTGCATCTGGAAGAAAGGTAAAATGTACGAACTGCAATCACATATGGTATGAATATCTAGAAGAAGTGTCAAACAAATCGCACTCTGCTAATATACAGGAAAAAAAAGTTAGTGGAAGGAATTTTTTACAAAATCTAGCATTTACCACTCTAGCTTTTGCAACAGCTACAGGGTTATGCGTCGTAATTGCTAATGGCATCTTTCCTAGAGAGATGAACAAAGCATACAAAACGATCAGTTTATACAAGGATTCAATAAGCTATAAATTAGGGTACAAAAAAGAACAAACAGAAAGTCCAAATGTAAAAAAACTTGCTGTAAATAAGTTTTATCAAGACTACCTTTTTTTATCTAATTTAAGATCTAGTTAAATAGGCATACCGATATTAGTATCCAGTTTCTATAGCTACTCAGATGGTGCGCATAGTATTAGGGTGACAGAGTTTTAAAAATAAGTTATTTTTTAGCAAAAAAGGCAGCTCATGAGTATTAAAATTGCACCTTCTATACTTTCAGCAGATTTTGCAAAATTAGGGGAAGAAGTAAGAAAAATTAGCGATTTAGGTGTGGATTACATACACATAGACGTTATGGATGGGAATTTCGTTCCAAATATTACAATTGGTCCTAGCGTTGTTTCTGCAATACGTAAATATAGCAATCTTCCTTTTGATGTGCATTTAATGGTCACATCTCCTGGTAACCACATTGAAAGCTTTATAAATGCTGGTGCTGATATTATCACTGTACATGCAGAAGCAGAGATACACCTTGAGAGGTTGATAAGAAAGATAAAGTCATACAAAAATGTAAACGACGAAAAAAAACCGATTCAAGTTGGAGTTTCAATTGTTCCTTCAACTTCTCCAAGTGTGCTTGAATACATAATACATGAGCTAGATATTGTGCTGATTATGACAGTCAACCCTGGCTTTGGAGGACAGGAATTCATTCATTCACAGTTGAACAAGATATCTACTATAAAAAAAATGATACAGGAGCGTAATCTTAAAACACAAATTTCAGTAGATGGTGGAATTAACTTTTCTAACGCAGCTGATATAATAAAAGCAGGTGCTGATATTTTAGTTGCGGGATCGGCGATATTCAAGGCTGAAGATATTAAGAAGGCCGTAAACGATCTTAAAAATCTATTGTTGTGACCCTATATAGCTAAAGTGGCTTAGGTTTACCTACAATTTGAAAAACAACAAATTCGTCATTCCGCTACTCGTTAGCGGAATCTATGCTGAGATACCGCGGCGGTATGACGTAGAAAAACCTTTCTTGGGTTGTATCCGTTCAGCTAAGCGGTGTGAGAGATGATAGATAAGAGGTTTTGGAAAGCCCATTTGTTTCCATGTCAAGTATAATGAAATTATCCGTTCAAGTTCCCCGCTTCGATTGGGTAAAATATGAATTTTTGCGATAAACGACATAATGCCGTATCTGCTGTTCAGCATGGTTGTTTGTCAGCGGAATGTTTTCTGGGTCATCTAAAAAATTCCACATTATTCTTTCAGATTTCAAAATATTTTTTGCAACTCGAGAAGCTCCAATTGCTTCAGGTAAACGGCTTCAAGTAATACCTTGTACGTTTTCGCAATTTTCTGGCACGTCTGGTAAATCTAAAAACATCTATCTCATTTTTTAGCAAGGCCTTTTTTAGTGCAAATAATTCAGTGGCTACGTTTCTTAAGTAACAGCCCAGAACTTTAACTTCAACTATGTGCTAATCTTTCAAAATCTCTTGATAAATGTGCCCAACAGATTTGCCTGTTTTTATCGGCAAAGTAGTTGTATGCTGCGTACCTGTCGTAAGCTATTGCGATTGCAGAACTTACTATTTTGTAAAACCTTCATTCCTCTTGACTCTGTCAATTTTATAAAACTTGCTGTATTACTGGCAAACATCCAGCACCAACCAAGTTTACTTTTGTTATAATGGCTCGTTTCATCGATATGCAGAACTTCACTTTTACTTACTTCTTGCTCGATTTGCTCATATGCTTCTTGGCATTTTTCTGCAACTCTAGCCTCGCTATTTGACACGCTACCAACACTGATGTCCAGGTTGAAAATATTTTTTATAATATTTGCTACTTCTCTTTTCGAGTTCTTGTAAAATCCGCTCAGCGCCGCGATTGTTGACTTAACTTTTGGACCAAATGTATCCGCAGTAACACCTTCTGGTAGCCTGCTACTTTTTCTTTTTCCACACTTGCAACAGCGGCCATTGGTATTCCACAACATAAGCTGGCAAATCAACTTTTTGATGAATGTATGGCTCTTTCGATATCGCAATTTCTCCTCCGCACTCGCAAGAACTCTATTTTCACCACTTCATCTGCTTCCATTTTAGGGCGATACTTTCCTTCATGCCCAATCTGTGCCCCTATTTTCCTGTCACTTTTTTTCTTTTTCTTCTTTAGCTTGTATAACTCTTTTGAGCTCGGTATCGATGAATTTTGTGAATTCAGACCTAGTCTTTCTTTCAATTCAGCATTTTCGATTCTTAGCGCCTTATTCTCAGATCTAAAATTTTCGTTTTCTATCTCTAACCTCTTTATCTCTGCTTTTAGTTGCTCTATCTCTATTTTAAAGCTTTCACAGAGCTTGAGAAGACTAGCTAGTAGATCAGACATATTTACCACACATACTACTTGTGATATTATGTTTTTAGCACTCCTTGTCTACTTTTTATTTTACCGCTCCGCTGAACGGATACCTTTTTTTTACTGTTTGAGTATGTAAGGATTATGACGACCTCACTGCCATTAAGTTAAGGAAAAAGTGTTAGAATGTATTATAA